>NZ_JBHVTL010000021.1:0-71477 GCF_042884635.1 Kitasatospora sp. NPDC058115 | reverse complement strand
GACCGCACGCCTCCAGGCCGAGGCCGAACGCGCCCTCGAAGCCGCCGAAACCACCGCCGAACAGCGCCGCACCGAAGCCGAGACGGCCGCCGCGGAACTGGCCGAGCGCACCGCCGCCGAGGCCGCCACCGTCCGCGAAGCCGCCGACGCCCACGCCGAACGCGTCCGCACCGACGCCGAAACCGCCGCCGCCGAACTCACCGAGCGCACCGCCGCCGAAGCCGCCGCCGTCCGCGAAGCCGCCGACGCCCACGCCGAACGCGTCCGCACCGACGCCGAAACCGCCGCCAGGAAGCAGCGCGAGCGGGGCGCGGCCGAGCTGGCGCTCGCCGAGGAGCAGGCCTCGACGGTCCGCGCCGAGGCCGGCCGCGAGCTGTCCGAGGCCCGGGCCACCGCCGCGGCGATCCGCGCCGAGGCCGGTGAGGAGCTGGAGCAGGCCCGGCGCGACGGCGAGGAGCTCGTCGAGGCCGGCCGGACCGAGGCCGCCGCCCTGGTCGAGACCGCCGAGGAGGAGGCCGCCGAGGTCCGCCAGTCGGTGGCCGGGCTGCACGAGACCGCCTCCCAGCAGATCGCCGAACTGCGGGCCGCCGCCGAGCGGGACGCCGAGGAGCTGCGCGAGCAGGCCGAGCGGGCCGCCGCCGAGGTGCGCGACACCGCCGACCGGGAGACCACCGAGCTGCGGGCCGCGGCCGAGCACGACGCGGCGCAGCTGCGCGAGATCGCCGAGCACGAGACCGCCGATCTGCGGGCCCGCACCGAGGCCGAGACGACCGCGCTGCGCGAGCAGACCGCGCTGGAGCTGGCCGCCGACCGCGAGGCCGCCGAGCTGGAGCTGGCCCGGCAGCGTGCCGAGGCGCAGGCCTACGACGAGCAGCTGCGCGCCGAGGCCGAGGACACCCTGCGCGCCGCCCAGGAGGCCGCCGAGCAGCAGCGCGCCGCGTCCGAGCAGCTGGCCGCCCGGACGGTGGCCGCCGGCGAGGAGCGGGCCGCCGCGACGGTCGCCGAGGCGGAGGAGTTCGCCGCCGCGCTGCGCGCCGAGGCCGAGGAGTACGCGCTCGCCACCCGCACCCTCGCCGACGAGTACGACGCCGCCACCCACGGCCGCGCCGACGCCTACGACGCCGAGGTCCGCGAGACCGCCGAGCAGTTCGACAAGTCCACCCGCGAGCGGGCCAAGTCCGTGCTGGAGAAGGCCTTCGCGGACGCCGAGTCGCTCGGCGAGGACGCCCGGACCACCGCGCTGGCCACCACCGCCGCCGCCGAGGAGCAGGCGGACGCGATGGTCGCCGCCGCCCGCAAGGAGGCCGACCGGCTGGTCGCGGCCGGCGAGGCCGCCGGGCAGGAGGCCGTCGAGAAGGGCCGGGCCGACGCCGACGCGCTGCTCTCCGAGGCCCGCCGGGACGCCACCGCGATCCGCGAGCGCGCCGAGGAGCTGCGCGAGCGCACCGACGCCGAGGTGGAGGCCCTGCACGAGCGCGCCCGCAAGGAGAACGCGCAGGCCATGAAGTCGGCCGGCGAGCGGGTGGACGCGCTGGTGACGGCCGCCCAGGAGCAGCTGACCGAGGCCGAGGAGCAGGCGGTGGCCACCGTCGCCGAGGCCGAGGACCGGGCGGCGGCGCTGGTCGCGGCCGCCGAGGACCGGGCCAACGAGCTGACCTCGGAGGCGTCCGCCGAGGCCAGCAAGGTGCGCCTCTCGGCGGTCCGCAAGGCCGAGGGCCTGCTGAAGGAGGCCGAGACCAAGCTCGCCAGCTCCACCGATCGCGCCGAGGCCCTGATCATCAAGGCCGAGGCCAAGCTGAAGTCCGCCCAGGACGAGGCGGAGGAGCGGCTGGAGACGGCGTCGGCCGAGGCCGAGAAGCGGCTGCGGGCCGCCGACCGGTCCGCCGACGAGCAGATCGAGCTGGCGAAGGCGGAGGCCGAGCGGCTGCTCGACGAGGCGCGTGCCGAGGCGAAGCGGGCGACCGACGAGGGCCGGCGCGAGCTGGACGAACTGGTGCGCCGCCGCAAGGACATCAACACCGAGATCTCCAGGGTGCAGGACGTGCTGTCCGCGCTGGAGGCCTTCGAGGCGCCGTCACCGGTCGCGCAGGCCAACGGGGGAAGCAGTTCCAAGAAGGACGGGGGTGCCAAGGCTGGTGCCGGAATTGGCTCGCCCCGGTCGGGTGGCAATCGCTCCAAGAACGCACCACCCGATTGAGCGGACATTGTCCGCGGGACAACGGCGTTTCGTCGCCGACACTCCGGTACCGTGTCAGGATTCCCTCAACCACCTCAGCGGTTTGACGACAGGAAGCCCAGAACCCCATGAGCGACAGTCACTCCCCTCACGGCTTCGACCTGGTGCGCCGTGGGTACGAGCGCGCCCAGGTCGACGAGCGGATCACCAAGCTGGTGGCCGACCGTGACAGTGCCTTGACCCGGATCAGCGCCCTTGAGAAGCGCATCGAGGAGCTCCACCTGGAGACCCAGACCGCCCAGGCGGCGGTCGCCGAGGCGGAGCCGTCGTACGCCGGTCTCGGCGCCCGGGTCGAGAAGATCCTGCGGCTCGCCGAGGAGGAGGCCAAGGACCTGCGCGAGGAGGCGCACCGCGCCGCCGAGCAGCACCGCGAGCTCGCCGAGGCGGCCGCCCAGCAGGTCCGCACCGAGGCCGAGAACTACGCCAAGGACCGCAAGGCCAAGGCGGAGGACGAGGGCCTGCGGATCGTCGACAAGGCCAAGAGCGACGCCGCCCAGCTGCGGGCCGAGGCCAACAAGGACGCCCAGAACAAGCGCGAGGAGGCGGACGCCCTCTTCGAGGAGACCCGCACCAAGGCCGCCCAGGCCGCGCTGGAGTTCGAGACCAACCTGGCCAAGCGCCGCGAGCAGTCCGAGCGCGACCTGGCCGCCCGTCAGGCCAAGGCCGAGAAGCGGCTGGCCGAGATCGAGCACCGGGCCGAGCAGCTCCGCCTGGAGGCCGAGAAGCTGCGCACCGACGCCGAGCGCCGCGCCCGTCAGACCGTCGAGACGGCCCAGCGCCAGTCCGAGGACATCGTGGCCGACGCCAACGCCAAGGCCGACCGCATCCGCAGCGAATCCGAGCGCGAGCTGGCGGCGCTCACCAACCGCCGCGACAGCATCAACGCCCAGCTGACCAACGTCCGCGAGATGCTGGCGACGCTGACCGGCGCGGCCGTGGCCGCCGCCTCGCTGCCGAACGACGACACCATGGGCGTGCCCGCCCAGCAGTCGCGCTGACGCGGCCCGCAGGCCCCGACGGCCCCCGCCCTCCCCGGGCGGGGGCCGTCCCCTTTCCCCGGCGCCCTCAGCGCGGGTAGGCGCCGTCCGGGCGCTGGTGCCCGCAGCTCAGCTGGTTGCCCTCGTCGTCCGAGACCGTCCCGAACCACGAGGTGCACCAGACCGACACCGAGTCCGGCCAGTACTGCACCTCGAAGGGGTGCCCGGGGCCGTAGTCCCCGTACGAGGTGACGATGAAGGTCTCCCCCGGGCGCAGCCAGTAGTCCTCGCCCAGCGGCTCCAGGGTCAGTTCGAGCAGCCCCTCGGCCCGGTTGGTCACCGGCATCCGCCCGGTCACCTCCAGCGCGGAGAAGTCCCAGCCGCCGGTCTCCGCCCGCTCCTCCCTCATCCGGCGGCCACCCGCTCCAGCAGCCGCAGCGCCACCGCGTCGAACGCCTCCGGCGCCTCGATCGCGCTCAGGTGGCCGACCCCGGGGAGCACCGTCAGCTCCGCGTCGGGCAGCGCCCGCACCATCATCTCCGCCTCGGTGAGCGGCATCAGCGCGTCCTCCTCGCCCGCCACCACGGCGGCCGGCACCCGCAGCCCGGCCAGCACGTCGAGGCGCTCCGGGCGGGCCGCCATGGCCCGCTGCGCCCAGGCGACGGCGGCCGGCGGGGCGGCGGCGACCATCGCCTGCACCCGGTCGGCCAGGTGCTGCGAGCCCGGCGCGAGCTGCCCCTGCGCCATCCGCTCGTCCAGCAGCAGCCGGACGCTGTCGCGGGCCAGGACGGCGGAGGCGATCCGCTCCCGGTTCTCCTTGGCGGCCTGCGGGTCGGCGGTGGCCTTGGTGTTGGCCAGCAGCAGCCCGGCCAGCCGGTCCGGGTGGCGCTCGGCGAAGGCCATCGCCACGTAGCCGCCCATGGAGATCCCGCCGAGCACCGCCCGGTCGACGCCGGCGGTGTCGAGCAGCCGGGCGACGTCGTCGGCGACGGCCTCCAGCGAGGGTTCCTCCGGGCCCAGCCCGGTGCCGCCGAAGCCGCGCTGGTCGGGTGCGATCACCCGCACCCGGTTCCCGGCCGGGCCGGGGAGCTCGTCCAGTTGGGCGGACCACATGGCGGCGTTGAGCGGAAAGGCGTGCAGCAGCACGAGGGGTGTTCCGGTACCGCTCTCGCGGACCGGCACTGCGGAGGGGAGCTGGGTCATGGGGCCACCGTATTCCGGTGCGCCCGGCGGGCCCACTCAGCGGGCCGCCTTGTCCCGTTTGTCATAGCCTGACGGAGAGTGAGGGAGTCTCCATGATCGAGTTGCACGACCTGACCAAGCGTTACGGCACGACCCTGGCGGTGGACCGGCTGAGCTTCAAGGTCCCGCAGGGCGTGGTCACCGGGTTCCTCGGGCCCAACGGCGCCGGCAAGTCCACCACCATGCGCATGATCCTCGACCTCGACCGTCCCACCGGCGGCCGGGTGACCATCGACGGCAAGAGGTACGGACAGCTCAGCGAACCGCTCAAGTACATCGGCGCGCTGCTGGAGGCCAAGGCCGTCCACCCCGGCCGCACCGCCCGCGACCACCTGCTCTGGCTCGCCCAGAGCAACCGGATCCCCGAACGCCGGGTGGACGAGGTGCTCGCCCTGGTCGGCCTCACCCCGGTCGCCCGCAAGCGCGCCCGGGGCTTCTCGCTGGGCATGGGCCAGCGCCTCGGCATCGCCAGCGCGCTGCTCGGCGACCCGGAGATCGTCATGTTCGACGAACCGGTCAACGGCCTGGACCCGGAGGGCATCCTCTGGATCCGCAACCTCATGAAGCGCCTCGCCGCGGAGGGCCGCACCGTCTTCGTCTCCTCGCACCTGATGAGCGAGATGGCCGTCACCGCCGACCACCTGGTGGTCATCGGAAAGGGCCGGCTGCTCGCCGACCTGCCGATGGCCGAGTTCATCCGCCGCAACTCCCGCTCCGCCGTCCGGCTGCGCAGCCCGCAGCCCGAGCGGCTGCTCGACGTCCTGGCGGCCGCCGGGCTGCGGCACGAGGCCGGCCCGGACGGCTCCTACGAGGTGGTGGACGGCGAGCTCGCCGCGCTCGGCGAGCTGGCCGCCGCGAACGGCGTGGTGCTGCACGAGCTCAGCCCGCAGCAGGCCTCGCTGGAGGAGGCGTTCATGCAGATGACGGCCGACGCGGTCGAGTACCACGCCGGCGACGGGCCGGGCACCGACGCGGCGGGCGCGCCCGGTGCCTGGGGCGCCGGCTGGGAGGGCGGCCGGGACCGGAATCCGGCCTCCCCCGACAAGGAGGAGAACTGAGATGGCGTCCTTCCCCGCGGTCCTGCGCTCCGAGTGGACCAAGATCCGCAGCGTCCGCTCGACGGTCTGGACCCTCGCGCTGACCTTCGTGGTCACCCTCGTCGTCGGCGCCCTGCTGTCCCTGCTCACCAACAACAACTTCGAGGAGTTCCGCAGCGAGGACTCCCCCTTCGACGCCACCGGCACCGCCTTCGCCGGCATCATGCTCGGCGAGCTGGCCATCATCGTCTTCGGGGTGCTGGCGATCGGCAACGAGTACAGCACCGGGATGATCCGGGTCACCCTGGCCGCCGTCCCGCAGCGCGGCACCCTGCTCACCGGCAAGGCCGTGGTGCTCGGCGCCCTCGCCCTGGCCGTCTCGCTGGTGACGGCCTTCGTCACCTTCTTCGCCGGCCAGGCGCTGCTCGGCGACCACTCCACGACGCTGGGCGAACCGAACGTGCTGCGCGCGGTGTTCGGCGCCGCGCTCTACCTCACGATGCTCTGCCTCTTCTCGGCGGGCGTCACCGCGATGCTGCACAACCAGACCCTGGCCCTGGGCGTGCTGGTGCCGTTCTTCTTCCTGCTCTCGCCGATCCTCTCGGCGGTACCGGGCGCCAAGACCGTCGCCCACTACTTCCCCGACTACGCCGGCTCCCGGATGCTGCTGGTGTACGAGCAGCACGGCCAGCCGTACGGGCCGTGGGCGGGCTTCGTCATCTGCCTGGCCTGGACGCTCGCCGCGCTGGCCGGCGGGGCACTGGTGCTGAAGAAGCGCGACGCCTGAGCGGGCGGCGGGTCAGTACCGGGGGGCGCCGCGGCCGCGGAGCAGGTTCGAGGCCCGGCGCTCCCGCGCGCCCCAGCAGGCCCGGTGCCAGTGCCGGCGGTCGTCCACCCCCGCGCCGTGCATCGGCCAGGCCACCACGTGGCCCACGCCGGGCGGGATCTCCTGGTCGCAGCCCGGGCAGCGGTAGTGCCGGCCGGCCGTGCCGGCGACGGTCTGCACCACCCAGTCGTCGCCCTGGTAGCTCTCGGTCCGGCGCAGCGAGCCGCCCAGCGGCGCGCCCGGCTCGGCCCGGTCGGGGTCGGCGGCGCTCTTGATCCGGTTGCGTCGGGGCGACACGGCGGCTACCTCTCTACGGGGTGCGGGAACCGTTCCAGCCTACGGCCGGGCAGCATCACTCCGAGCCACTATCACGGCTTCGGAGGATGATCGGGTGTTTCCCGGGAGATCCACCCGTTTCTCCGGAAAATCGGCGCCCCGACGTGCCATTGGCACATGACATCGGCTACTCACGAGGGGACAGGCGGGGCCCGCAGACCCTGCGCGCACCCGAGGAGGCCTCAGCAATGACCAGAACCAGCACCATCACGGCCGTCACCGCCACCGCCGGTACCCCACGACCCGCGGTCCAGCGCGCCGGCGCCGCCGCCTCGGACACCGCACCGGTCCGGGTCGGCGCCTTCCTGCTCTCCGCGCAGTTCCCCGGCCAGTCGCACGGCGAGGCACTGGACCGCACCGTGCGCGCCGCCGTCGCGGCCGAGCAGGCGGGGCTGGACAGCGTCTGGCTGGCCGAGCACCACTTCGTCCCGTACGGGGTCTGCCCCAACGCCGCCACCCTGGCCGCCCTGCTGCTCGGCCGGACCCGGCGGATCGGCGTCGGCACGGCGGTCAGCGTGCTCTCCACCACCCACCCGGTGGCGCTCGGCGAGCAGGCCGCGCTGCTCCACCTCACCTCCGACGGGCGCTTCACGCTCGGAGTGGGGCGCGGCGGCCCGTGGATCGACCTGGACGTCTTCGGCAGCGGCGTGGACGCCTTCGAGGGGGGCTTCCCGGAGCGGCTCGACCTGCTGCTGCGCTGGCTGCGCGGCTCCCGGGTGGGCGCGGCCGGGGAGCAGTTCAGCTTCCCCGAGGTGGCGGTGGTGCCCCGGGCCACCGAACCGCCCCGCCGCCCGGACCTCGGCGCCTGGCTGGGCCTCGACGACCGGACCGGTGTGCTGCGCTTCCCCCGCCAGCGCCAGGACGCCGACGGCCCCGCCGACGAGCAGCTCACCACCGCCGGCCGTCCCGCGGCCGGACCGCCGGTGGTGGTCGCCTGCACCTCGCCCTCCGGGGTCCGCACCGCCGCCGAACGCGGCCTGCCGATGCTGCTGGGCATGCACTCCGGCGACGAGGACAAGCTGCACATGCTGGAGCTGTATCGTTCCGCCTGGATGGCCGCCGGACGCGGCGAGGAGCAGTTGCGCCGGGTCGCCCGCCGGCACGTCGCGGCCGGGGTGGCCCAGGTCGACGACCGCACCTCGGCCGCCCGGGCCACCCTGCTGCGCGCGATGCCCGGCTGGTTCGAGTTCGGGCTCGGCGCGCACCGCACGGTGGACGGCCGGGAGCGCAAGATGCGCGACCCGCGCCAGTACACCGAACTGCTCTGCGACCTGCACGCGGTCGGGACGCCGAGGCAGTGCGCGGACCGGCTCCTGGCCACCGCCGAGCGGACCGGCATCCGCCGTTTCGCCCTGCTCGCCGAGGGCAGCGGCGACCGGGAGGCGACCCTGCACAACATCGCCCGGCTCGGCTCCGAGGTCCTGCCCCAGCTGAGCTGAGCCGAGCCGAGCCGGTGTCCGGCTCAGCAGTCGCGGAGCTCGTCGGACTGGTTGAGTAGCTGTTCGCGGACCGAGGTGAAGCGCTCGTAGCGCTTCTTGTTGGCGGAGGACGGCCGGAACACCGCCACCCGGTGACAGTTCTGGAAGGCCAGCTCGACGCCGAAGTGCCGCTCCAGGGCACCCCGGATCGCGTTGCTGGCGAGCGCGCGCAGGAGCTGGCCGCGGGCCTGCTCGCTGGGCGGCGGTACCTGGTTGTCGGCGAAGTCGGTGCCGTCGACCTCCGTCTGGGCGACCAGCGAGCTGATCAGGTCCCAGGCGTAGGGCAGGGAGACGCGGACGCAGTCGACGAACTCCCGCTCGTCGACCTCGTCCCGCTCGGCCTTCTCCAGCAGGGCCGGTGAGACGTCGAGCGACATGGGTTCTCCTCTCGCGAACCACCCGCGCGACGCCCGGGTGGTGATGCGTAGTCCAAGTCCAAGCTGAGGGTGAGGGTGGGACGCGTGTGTGTCCGGAGCACCGTCGGACGGGTGTGACGCCGCCGGACGGCCGGGTTTCCGGCACCGCGCCGACGCGGGGGCGCCGAGGACCTGTCGAGGGAGACGTTGGTCGGGGGCGCCGGCCGCTCAGGACAGCGTGGCAGTCAACGCGGGGCCAGGCCGGTCATTCCTGCGGATTGCTCCCGGAATGCGCCCGGGTGCACCACATTGGCCGGATCCTGTCGGATCGTTCATCTGAAGTCTCCATCCCCGTTGACAGCGCTCCCGCAAGCAATCCGTCACACACCGTAGCGGCCTATGGTGGTGGCCGCCAGGGTGCCGACAGGCATTCGCCGGATCGCAGGGCATCCATCGTGGCGGGGTTCGCGGATTCTTCACCCGGTCGTCGTGGAATCGCATCAACTGGCCCCGGTGGGCTAGCGTGGTCGACCGTGCGTCTCGTAATTGCCCGCTGCTCAGTCGACTATGCCGGTCGGCTCTCCGCCCATCTGCCCTCCGCCACCAGGCTCATCCTGGTCAAGGCCGACGGCAGCGTCAGCATCCACGCCGACGACCGCGCCTACAAGCCGCTCAACTGGATGTCCCCGCCGTGCGTCCTCAAGGAGGCCGACGGGGTCTGGACGGTGGAGAACAAGGCCGGCGAGAAGCTCATCATCACGCTGGAGGAGGTGCTGCACGACTCCTCGCACGAACTCGGCGTGGATCCCGGCCTCATCAAGGACGGTGTCGAGGCCCACCTCCAGGAGCTCCTCGCGGACCGGATGGAGGTGCTCGGCTCCGGCTGGTCGCTGATCCGCCGCGAGTACCCGACCGCGATCGGCCCGGTGGACATCCTCTGCCGCGACGCCGACGGCACGACGATCGCCGTCGAGATCAAGCGGCGCGGCGAGATCGACGGCGTCGAGCAGCTCACCCGGTACCTGGAGCTGCTCAACCGGGACCCGCTGCTGGCCCCGGTGAAGGGCGTCTTCGCCGCGCAGGAGATCAAGCCGCAGGCGCGCGTGCTGGCCACCGACCGCGGCATCGGCTGCGTGGTCCTGGACTACGACGAGCTGCGCGGCATCGACGACGACAAGCTGAAGCTCTTCTGACCCGGCCGGTCACGGACCGGTCGGCGGCGGAGCCGTCGTGGGCGCCGTCGGGCTCGCCGAGCCCGGCGGCGCCGTCGTCTCCGTGGGCGTCTGGGTGGCGGGCTGGGTGGGCACCGGGGGCGTCGTGACGGGGGGCTGGGCGGTCGTCTCGCCGGTCGGCGGAGTGACGCCGCCGGCACTCCCCCCGCCGCCCGCGCTGCCCCCGCTGCCGGCCGTCCCGCCACCGCCGCTCGTCCCACCGCCGCCCGCGGCGCCCGCCGTGCCGCCCGCGGCGCCGCCGTCCGAGCCGCCCGCCGGGGGCTGCGGCGGGTTCGGGGCCTGGGTCTGCGGCGCGGCGGCGGAGGTGCTCGGCCCCGGGCTCGGTGAACGGCTCGGCCGCTTCGACGCCGAGGCCGACGGCGAGCCGGACGCCGTCCGCGGGGCGGTGGCGCTGCCGCTCGGCGCCGGTTCGTCCTCCGGTTCCTCCGGGGCCTGCGCGCCCGCCCCCTCCGCGGAACCGTCGGCGGTCGGCGCCGTCGGGGCGGACGGCGAGGGCGCGGCCGGCGAGGACCGCGTCGCGGTGGAGCGCGGCGAGGCGCCGGCGCCGGGCGCCGGCGAGCCGTCGTCGCTGCTGCTGTGCGGGTCGTTGCCCTTCTCCTCGCCGGACACGGCCACCCCGACCGCCGTGCCGAGCACGCCGAGCGCCAGGACGGCCGCCGAGGCGGCGATCGCCGCGCGCCTGCTCCCGAACCGCACCGGCACCCGGGCGATGGCCCGCAGCCCGGGCCGGCGGGCCGGCGCCGCCTTGGCCGGCGCGGCGGGCGGCAGCTGCCGGCCCTCGGCCCGCAGCAGGTCGAGCATCCGGCGCGCCCCGGCCGCCCCGCGCGACTCGCCGATCGCGCCGCGCAGCGCCAGTGCGGCCTCCAACTCGGCCGTGGCCCGGCCGGGTTCGTGGACGCAGACGGCGTACACGCCCAGCTCGTGGTGGAACCAGGCCTCGTCGGCCCGGGCACCGGTGCGCCGGGCTGCCTCCAGGCCGAGCCGCAGAGCGTGCTCCCAGGCCCCCCAGCGCAGCGCCAGCGCCAGCGCCGGGGCCGCCGCCCGGGCCAGCCGCAGCACCGCGTCGTGCCGTCCGGCGGCCCGGTCCGCGAGCAGGACGCCGATCACCACCTCGGCCTCGGCGGCGATCTGCGCCGGCGAGACCGAGGAGTGGCCGACCCACCAGGCGAAGTGCTGGGCGGCGCCGTCGGTGCTGCCACGGGCGGGCCAGTGCGGGGCGAGCAGCTCCAGCGCCCCGGCGGTGAGCCGGTGGTGGCCGCCGATCGGGGCGGCGAGCCCGGCGTCGGCGAGTTCGGCGAGCGCGCTCTCGCCCTGGCCGACGTCGATCAGCGCGGGCAGGTGCGGGGCGGTCGGGCACTCGCCGCCGAGCGCCACGGCGAGCCGCAGCACGGCCTGCGCGGTCTCGCTCAGCCCCTCGGCGAGCCGGACGGCGGGCAGGGTGGACTCGGCGACCGAGGGCAGCGGCACGGTGTCGCGCAGCGCGGCCTCGCGCACCGCCGGGTCGGGGTGGTGGACGGGCTCGGCCACCGCGCCGAAGACGTCCATCCGGTCCTCCTCGGCGGCGACCAGCGCGTCCACCGCGACGTCCCGCTGGCGCAGCAGCGCGGCGGCCTGGACGAAGCGCAGCGGCAGGCCCTCGGACTCGAACCAGAGGTCCACCGCCCAGGCCTTCTCGGCGGCGTCCAGGGGCCGTCCGGCCAGCCGGGCGGCGAGGGCCAGGCAGGCGGGCCGGGAGAGGCCGGCCACCAGGTGGTCCCGGAGCCGGGAGTCCGCCGGGAGCAGCGGGCCGTCGGAGGCGGTGGAGATCAGGAAGGCGCAGTCGGGGGCGGCGGCGAGCATCGCCTCCAGTTCGCCGCCGGCGGGCTCGACCTCGTCGATGACGACGATCGCGCCGACGCCGGCGAGGTGCTCGGCGAGCTGACCGGGGTCGGGACGGTGGCCGGGGGCGTGGTGGGTGGCCGCGAAGAGGTCCTGGAGCAGGTCGGCGGCGGTGCGGCGGTGGCCGCAGAGCCGCACCACGCCGCCGGGGGCGAGGCCGGCGGCCGCGTCGGCGACGGCGGACAGCAGGGCGCTGCGCCCGGAGCCGGCCTGGCCGACCAGGCGTATGGACCGGCCTTCGGCGAGCATGCCGAGCAGCTGGGTGACGTCGGCCTCGCGGTCGAGCAGCGGCTGGTCGGCGGGCCCGGCGCCGAGGGCGAGCGGGCCGACCTGGCGGCCGGTTTCGCCGGCCGGGCCGCGGGCGGGCGTGCCGGGGCCGTTGCGGCGGGGCCGGGGGCGCCATTCCGCGGGGCAGGGGCGGACCTCGGAGCCCTCGGGGCCGCCGACGGTCACCAGCAGTCCGCCGGAGACCAGCTCCCCGCTCCGGGTGCGCACGGACTCCTGCCGGAAGTCACCGGTTGGCTGTGCCACGTTCTGCTCCGCCCCACGCTCGCGCCGTCCACCCCTGGCGGCCGCCGCGCCCGGCAAGGGCGGGCCGGGCGGCCGTGTCCTGACCGCCAGACTCTCGCACATCCGTCCCCGCCCGCGCAGGGTGGTCCCGGGGTCCGCGCCGTCCTCGGCGGGTCCCGGGGGGTCCCGGGGGGTCAGACGGCCGGGAGGGTGGCGCCGCGGGGGTCGGCGGTGAGGCCCTCGACCGCGAGGATGCGGTGCAACCGGGTGGCCACCAGCAGGCGCTGGAGCTGGGCGGGGACGGAGCGGAGCACCAGACGGCGGCCGATGCGCCCGGCCCGGCGGTGGGTGCCCATGATCACGCCCAGGCCGGTGGCGTCCCAGAACTCCAGCCGGGCGAGGTCGAGGACGAGGTCGCCGAGGCCGCCGTCGACGGCCTGGTGCAGCCGGGACCGCGCGTCGGCGGCGGTGCGCACGTCGAGGCGGCCTTCGATGGCCAGCGCCGCGTGGTCGCCGGTGATGCGCATGCTCTCCTCCTCCGCGTGGCGGGCCTGGGGTACGGGTGTGCGGGTGCGTGCTGTGCGGGTGTCGGTGGATCCGGGTGGGCTGGCGGTCTCGGGCCGGAGGGGCGGGGCGGTGGCGGTCCGGGCGCCGGGCGGGCCCCGCTTCCCCACGCGCCGGCCCCGGCCGGAATGCCGGGTTCCCCGTCATCCATCTGACGGTGAGCCGGCCCCCTGGGTTGCTGGTTATGGCCGGATCTGAAGCAATTTCACCCGTCCGAGGGAATATACGCAGGAACTCTCCACACCTACGCTCGATTACCGCCCAAATCACCCGTCTGCGGCACCCGGCGTGAGGAAACTCACCCGCTCCACGGGGGGACGGGCCGTCCGGTTCCGTACCCGCACGGCCCGCCCGTTCACCGGCCCGGGGTCACTTGCCCTCGTACGGGTAGAAGCCGCGGCCGCTCTTGCGGCCGAGGTCGCCGGCGGTGACCATCCGGGCCATGATCTCCGGGGCGGCGAACTTCTCGTCCTGGGTCTCGTCGTAGATGTTCCGCGCGGCGTGCAGCAGGATGTCCACGCCGGTCAGGTCGGCGGTCTGCAGCGGACCCATCGGGTGGCCGAAACCGAGCCGGCAGGCGGTGTCGATGTCCTCGGCGGTGGCCACGCCCGACTCGTAGAGCTTGGCGGCCTCGACGACCAGCGCGGTGATCAGACGGGTCGTGACGAAACCGGCCACGTCGCGGTTGACCACCACGACCTCCTTGCCGACGCCCTCGGCGAAGGCACGGGCGGCGGCCAGCGTGGCGTCACTGGTCTTGTAGCCGCGCACCAGCTCGACCAGCTTCATCAGCGGCACCGGCGAGAAGAAGTGCACGCCGACGACCGACTCGGGGCGGGAGGTGACGGCGGCGATCCGGGTGATCGGGATGGCGGAGGTGTTGGAGGCGAGCACCGCGCCGTCCTTGGCGAGCTTGTCGAGCTCCTTGAAGACGCCCTCCTTGACGTCCAGCTGCTCGAAGACGGCCTCGACCACGATGTCGGCCCCGGCGACCGCGCCCAGGTCGGTGGTGGTGGTGATCCGGCCGAGCGCCGCCTCGGCGTCCTCGGCGGTGAGCTTCCCCTTGGAGACGAATTTGTCGTACGAGGCGCGGATACCGTCGACGCCGCGCCGCAGCGCCTCCTCGGTCACGTCGCGCAGGACCACCGGGTGCCCGGCCCGGGCGGAGACCTGGGCGATGCCGGCGCCCATCAGGCCGGCACCGATCACGGCGATCTGCTTGCTGGACGCACTGCTCATGGCTTGGTCTCCCGATGCCGTCGCCGCCCCGCTGGGCGGGCCCTGAAGGCGGCTCAAGGCAGGGGTCGCCCACCGAGCCGCATCGCTCATGGGCCGGACTCTAGCCCCCGGACGGGGCGCGTGGTGCCATCCGAGGGTGTGATCTGTGACCGACCTGGTCACGTGAGCAAATCGGTCGATCAGATCATCAGCCCGAGGTCCTGGGCGAGGATCGCCGCCTGCACCCGGCTGCGCAGCCGCAGCTTCGCCAGGATCCGGCTGACGTGCGTCTTGGTGGTCGCCTCGGCCATCTCCAGCCGCCCGGCGATCTCACCGTTCGACAGACCGGCGCCGATGCAGGCCAGTACCTCCCGCTCGCGCGGCGTCAGCCCCTCCACCGCCGCCCGCACCTCGGGCCCCACCACCCGGTCCGGGCGGGCGAAGGTGCCGATCAGCCGCCGGGTCACCGAGGGCGCCAGCATGCCGTCCCCGCGGGCCACCGTGCGGATGCCCTCGATCAGGGTGTCCGCCTCCAGGTCCTTCAGCAGGAACCCGGCCGCCCCGGCCCGCAGCGCGCCGTAGACGTACTCGTCCAGGTCGAAGGTGGTCAGCACCAGGACCTGCGCCGCCCCGGCCGCCACCACCTGCCGGGTCGCCGAGACGCCGTCCAGCCGGGGCATCTGCACGTCCATCAGGACCACGTCCGGCCGCAGCTCCAGGGCCAGCCGGACGGCCTCCTCGCCGTCCGCCGCCTGCCCGACCACCTCCAGCCCCGGTTCGGCCCGCAGGATCATCACCAGCGCCGCCCGGACCGCCGCCTGGTCCTCCGCGACCAGCACCCGGATCGTCATGCCCGCCCCGCTCCTTCCTCCGTCGACAGCGCCCGCGGCAGCACCGCGCGCACGCTCCAGCAGTCCTCCCTCGGCCCGGCCTCGAAGCTGCCGCCCAGCAGCGAGGCCCGCTCCGCCATGCCGACCAGCCCGGCCCGGGCGCCCGGCAGCGCCTGCCCGGCCCCCTGGCGGAACGGACTGTCCACGGCGATCCGCAGCTCCTCCGGGCGGAAGTCCAGCACCACCCGCACCTCCCCCGGACCGGCGTGCTTGAGCGCGTTGGTCAGCGACTCCTGCACGATCCGGTACGCCGCCAGCTCCACCGGCACCGGCAGGTCGCCGCGCTCGCCCCGCTCGGCCATCGCGAAGTCCAGCCCGACGTCCTGCCCGGCCGCCCGTGCCTTGGCGAGCAGCGCGTCCACCGCCGACAGGTCCGGCGCGGCGTAGGACTCGTCGGCCTCGCCGCCGCCGCTGTCCCGCAGCAGCCCGATGATGCGGCGCATCTCGGCCAGTCCCTGGACGCTGTTCTCCCGGATCACCCCGAGCACCTCGACCACCGGATCGTCCGCCGGCCGCCGCTGACGCCGCGCCACCGACTGCGCACCGGTCGCGTGGATCGCGATCGCCGACAGGTGGTTGGCCACCACGTCGTGCAACTCGCGGGCCATCCGGGCCCGTTCGGCGACCACCGCCTCGCGCCGGTCCATCTCCGAGAGCAGCGCGGTCTGTTCCGCCCGCAGCCGCTGGGTCTCCGCCTCCTGGCGGTGCTTGCGCACGATGTCGGCGGTCCACAGCGGGCCCAGGAAGATCAGCACGGTGATCACGGCCACCGTGACGGCCGTCGCCGGCTGGTCGTACACGAGGGTCAGGGTGGTCAGCACCAGCACCGAGGCGGTGCCGGTGGCGTGCAGCACCGGCGACATCCGGCGGGGTCCGTACACCACCGCCGCGTAGAGCAGGTCGGTGTACATCATGGTGGTCGCCAGCAGCGCGCCGGAGAAGATGCTCCCGGCGAAGACCAGTCCGCCGAGCACCGCGATCAGGACCGGCCTGGTCCGCCGGACGAGCTCCAGCCCCGCCATGGCCACCAGGGCCGGCAGCACCTGCCAGCGCGGGATGGCCGAGGAGTGGTCGTACACCTGGAAGGCGATCAGCAGCAGCCCGCCGAGCAGGCCCGCGAGCGCGATGCCCGCGTCGACCTGCCGTGGGGTGGGTGTCGGTCTGCGCACGCCCCCCATCAGATCATCCCGGCCCGCCACCGGGCTCGGGTGCCGGGAGGAGCCCGGGTACATCGAAAGGTGCAGCCCGGGCCCGTCCCCGGTGACGACGCGCGCGCGGGGGATGCTCCGCGAGCCTGGAAGCATCACCCACTCCCGGAGGAGACCATGATCGTCACCCTGATCGTCGCCGCCGAGATCGCCTTCTGGCTGGTCCTCTCACTGGGCCTCGCCACCCGCTACCTGCTGCGTCTGCGCAGGGCGAGCACCGTTCTGCTGGTCGGGCTGCCCGTGATCGACCTGGTGCTCTTCCTGCTCACCTTCCTCGACCTGCGCGGCGGCGCCACCGCCTCCTGGACCCACCCGCTGGCCGCGAGCTACCTGGGCTTCTCGATCGGCTACGGCCCGTCGGTGGTCCGCTGGGCCGACGCCCGCTTCCTGCACCGCTTCGCCGGCGGCCCGAAGCCGCTGCCCGCGCCCAAGTACGGCAGCGCGCGCAGCCGCTACGAGTGGACGGTCTGCCGGCGCACACTGGTCTCGGTGGCGATCACGATCACCCTGATCACCGTGCTGAGGCTGTTCACCGACGCGCCCGGCAGCTCCGTCTTCGACCAGTGGTACTGGAAGCTGGGGATCGCCGCGGTGGTGAACACCGCGATCGCCGTCAGCTACACGCTCTGGCCGAAGGAGCCGCCGGCCGGCGCGATCGTCGAGGACGGCCGGATCGTGGGCTCGCGGGTCCCCGAGCGGGCGGACCGCTGACTCAGCGGTTCTCGCCCGGCACCCAGAGCACGTCGCCGCGCTCCTTGTTGGCCGAGCGGGCCAGGATGAACAGCAGGTCGGACAGCCGGTTGAGGTACTTGGCGGTCAGCGGGTTGACGGTGTCCCCGTGCGTGTCGATCGCCGCCCAGGTGGCCCGCTCGGCCCGGCGCACCACCGTGCAGGCCAGGTGCAGGTGGGCGGCGCCGGGGGTGCCGCCGGGCAGGATGAAGCTGCGGAGCTTCTCCAGCGTCTCCAGGTAGTGGTCGCAGTCCGCCTCCAGCTTGTCGATGTAGGACTGCTCGACCCGCAGCGGCGGGTACTGGGGGTCCTCCACCACCGGGGTGGCCAGGTCGGCGCCGACGTCGAAGAGGTCGTTCTGCACCCGGGTCAGCACCGCGACCACGTCCTCGGGCAGCGCGCCGGCCGCGACCGCCACGCCGATCGCGGCGTTGGCCTCGTTGGTGTCGGCGTACGCGACCAGTCGCGGGTCGGTCTTGGTCGTGCGGCTCATGTCGCCCAGCGCGGTGGTGCCGTCGTCGCCGGTGCGGGTGTAGATGCGCGTCAGATTGACCATGCGGCCAGCCTAGCGGGACCGGTCCGGGCGTCGGCCCCCGTCAGGCGACGTTGACCCGCTGCCCGGGCGGGGCCGCCTCCAGCCAGGCGAGGAAGCCGGTGAGCGCGTCCTCGCTCATCGCCAGCTCCAGCGGGGCGCCGTTGTGCAGGCAGCGCAGCACCACCGAGCCGGAGAGCAGGGCCAGCTCCTCCTGCCCCTCCGGGTAGCGCCGGCCGAGCACCTCGATCTCCCGGCGCGGCAGGACCTTGCGCGGGCGCGGGGCGTAGGAGAAGACCCGGAACCACTCGATCGAATCGCCGCTGTACCGGCCGATACCAAAAACCCACCCCTTGCCGTCGGTCTGCGGGACCGGGGCCGGGGTGGGTTGGCCGTTCTCGTCGAGGTCGGGCTGCGTCGAGGCGTCGGCCGGCATTTTGAGCCGGTAGCTGCAGTCGAACGTGCCACCGACCCGCTGGATCACACGGCGGCGTACCGCGAACGCGACCAACCCGATCACACCGAGCGCCACGACCGCCGCACACACCACAAGGGCGAGGACCATGCTCACCTACCTCCTCGCTACCCGCGTTCCCCGTGTCGGTCGTACCAACGACCGCGTTGACCTACCAACTGAGACGACAGTCCCGGGGTCACGCTCACGCGTCCCCGGGACCGTCGGTCGACCCCGCTCGGGCGGGGTCCGGCGCACTCAGGCGTGGACCTTGTGGCCGCGCGCCGCGAACAGCCGGACCTCGGCGCGACGCTCGGCGTGCGCGTCCAGGTCGGACTTGGCCTTCTCCAGTGCGCGCTCGGCGCGCGCGACGTCGATCTCGTCCGCCAGCTCGGCGATCTCCGCGAGCAGAGACAGCTTGTTGTCGGCGAAGGAGATGAAGCCGCCGTGCACCGCGGCGATCACGGTGCCGCCGTCCGTGGTGCGGATGGTGACCGGACCGGTCTCCAGCACGCTCAGCACCGGGGTGTGACCCGGCATGATGCCGGTGTCACCGGAGGCCGTACGGGCGACGACGATGGTGGCCGCACCGGACCACACCTTGCGGTCGGCTGCGACCAGCTCGACGTGCAGCTCAGCCAACGTGGGCTCCTAGGCTCATGCAACGCCCGATTACTCGGGAGTTTCGGTAAGAATAACGGGCCCGCGCCCCCGGCATGAAACCGGCGGCACGGATTTGACCGGAATCACAGCCGATGCGACGCGAGGGGTGGGTCCCAGGGTTGGGGCCCACCCCTCGCGGTCACGCTCGGCTGCTACCGGCCGGACTACTTCTTCGCCAGCTCGGCGGCGTTCTTCTCCAGGTCCTCGATGCCACCGCACATGAAGAAGGCCTGCTCCGGGACGGAGTCGTACTTGCCGTCCGCGATCGCGTTGAAGGCCTCGATGGTCTCCGACAGCGGAACGGTCGAGCCCTCGACACCGGTGAACTGCTTCGCCACGTAGGTGTTCTGCGAGAGGAAGCGCTCGATGCGGCGGGCACGGTGGACCGTGACCTTGTCCTCCTCGGACAGCTCGTCGATACCGAGGATCGCGATGATGTCCTGGAGGTCCTTGTACTTCTGCAGGATCCCCTTGATACGGACGGCCGTGTCGTAGTGGTTCGCAGCGATGTACCGCGGGTCGAGGATGCGGGACGTGGAGTCCAGCGGGTCGACGGCCGGGTAGATGCCCTTCTCCGAGATCGGACGCGACAGAACGGTGGTCGCGTCCAGGTGGGCGAAGGTGGTGGCCGGCGCCGGGTCGGTCAGGTCGTCCGCGGGGACGTAGATCGCCTGCATCGAGGTGATCGAGTGACCGCGGGTCGAGGTGATGCGCTCCTGCAGGAGGCCCATCTCGTCGGCCAGGTTCGGCTGGTAACCCACCGCGGAGGGCATGCGGCCGAGCAGGGTCGACACCTCGGAACCGGCCTGGGTGAACCGGAAGATGTTGTCGATGAAGAGGAGCACGTCCTGCTTCTCGACGTCGCGGAAGTACTCCGCCATGGTCAGCGCGGAGAGCGCGACGCGCAGACGGGTGCCCGGCGGCTCGTCCATCTGGCCGAAGACCAGCGCGGTCTTGTCCAGAACGCCCGAGTCGACCATCTCGTCGATGAGGTCGTTGCCCTCACGGGTGCGCTCGCCGACACCGGCGAACACCGACACACCACCGAAGTTCTCGGCGACGCGGTAGATCATCTCCTGGATCAGAACGGTCTTGCCGACACCGGCACCACCGAACAGACCGATCTTGCCACCCTGGACGTACGGGGTGAGGAGGTCGATGACCTTGATGCCGGTCTCGAACATCTCGGTCTTGGACTCAAGGTCCTTGAACTCCGGGGCCTTGCGGTGGATCGGCCAGCGGACCTCGACCTGCTTGTCGAACTCCGCCTGGTCCACGTTCAGCACGTCGCCGAGGGCGTTGAAGACCTTGCCCTTGGTGATCTGGCCGACCGGGACCGAGATCGCGGCACCCGTGTCGGTGACCTGCGAGCCACGGACCAGACCGTCGGTCGGCTGCATCGAGATGCCGCGGACCAGGCCGTCGCCGAGGTGCTGGGCGACCTCAAGGGTCAGGGTCTTCTTGCCCGTGCCGTCGGGGTTGTCCACCTCGACGTGCAGGGCGTTGAACATGTCCGGGATGGCGTCGACGGGGAACTCCACGTCGACGACCGGGCCGATGACCCGCGCGACGCGGCCCGTCGCCGTGGTCGGCTCAACAGTGGTGGTCATACTCATTCGCTCCCCGCGCTAGCGTCGGCCAGGGCGTTCGCGCCACCGACGATCTCGCTGATTTCCTGGGTGATCTCGGCCTGACGGGCCGAGTTGGCAAGCCGCGTGAGCGACTTGATGAGCTCGCCGGCGTTGTCCGTCGCGCTCTTCATGGCGCGGCGGCGGGCGGCGTGCTCGGAGGCGGCCGACTGCAGCAGCGCGTTGTAGATCCGGCTCTCGACGTACCGCGGCAGCAGCGCGTCCAGGACGCCCTCCGCCGACGGCTCGAAGTCGTACAGCGGGAAGATCTCCGACCTGGCCGGCTTCTGGTCGCTGAGCTGGACCTCGTCCAGCTTCAGCGGCAGCAGCCGCGCCTCCACCGCGTTCTGCGTCAGCATGGACACGAACTCGGTCGAGATCAGGTGGAGCTCGTCCACGCCGCCGGTCTCCGCCGTGAAGGCCTCGATCAGCTCGGACGCCACCGTCTTCGCGTCGCCGTAGGTCGGCTTGTCGGAGAAGCCCGTCCACGAGCTCTCGACCGCGAGGTTGCGGAACCCGTAGTACGAGACGCCCTTGCGGCCGACGATGTACGTCACCACGTCCTTGCCCTCGGCGCGCAGGCGCTCGGAGAGCGTCGCCGCGGCCTTGATGGCGTTGGTCGAGTAGCCGCCCGCCAGACCGCGGTCCGCCGTGATCAGCAGGACCGCGGCGCGCGAGGCGCTCGGGTTCTCGGTGGTGAGCGGGTGCTTGGCGTTGGACCGGGTGGCCACCGCCGTCACCGCCCGGGTGAGCTCATCGGCGTACGGAGTGGAGGCGGCCACCGCGCGCTGCGCCTTGACGATGCGCGACGCGGAGATCATCTCCATCGCCTTGGTGATCTTCTTCGTCGCGGTGACAGAGCGGATCCGGCGCTTGTAGACCCGAAGCTGTGCTCCCATGGGTCGTTACGTCCTTTCCCTCGCTACCGGACTCAGGCCTGCTCGGAGAGCAGCTTGCCGTCAGCGGTCTGGTAACCCGCCTTGAAGGACTCGATGGCCTTCGTCAGCGCGTCGACGGTGCCGTCGGCCAGCAGGCCGGTCTCGACGATGCCGGCGAGCAGGTCCTTGTGCTGCAGGCGCACGTAGTCCAGGAACTCGCGCTCGAAGCGGCGGATCTCCGCGACCGGGACGTCGTCCAGCTTGCCGGTGGTGCCGGCCCAGATGGAGACGACCTGCTCCTCGACCGGGAACGGCTGGTACTGGCCCTGCTTCAGCAGCTCGACCATGCGCGCACCGCGCTCCAGCTGGGCCTTGGAGGCCGCGTCCAGGTCGGAACCGAAGGCGGCGAAGGCCTCCAGCTCGCGGTACTGGGCGAGGTCCAGACGCAGACGGCCGGCGACCGAGCGCATGGCCTTGATCTGGGCGGAGCCACCGACGCGGGAGACCGAGATACCGACGTTCACGGCCGGGCGGATGCCGGCGTTGAACAGGTCGGACTCCAGGAAGCACTGGCCGTCGGTGATGGAGATGACGTTGGTCGGGATGTACGCCGAGACGTCGTTGGCCTTGGTCTCGATGATCGGCAGACCGGTCATCGAGCCGCCGCCGAGCGCGTCGTTCAGCTTGGCGCAGCGCTCCAGCAGGCGGGAGTGCAGGTAGAAGACGTCACCCGGGTAGGCCTCGCGGCCCGGCGGGCGGCGCAGCAGCAGGGAGACGGAGCGGTAGGCCTCGGCCTGCTTCGACAGGTCGTCGAAGATGATCAGGACATGCTTGCCGTCGTACATCCACTCCTGGCCGATGGCCGAGCCGGTGTACGGGGCGAGGTACTTGAAGCCGGCCGGGTCGGAGGCGGGAGCGGCCACGATGGTGGTGTACTCCAGCGCGCCGGCCTCCTCCAGGGCGCCGCGGACGGACGCGATGGTGGAGCCCTTCTGGCCCACGGCGACGTAGATGCAGCGGACCTGCTTCTCCGGGTCGCCCGAGCGCCAGTTGTCGCGCTGGTTGATGATCGTGTCGACGGCCACCGCGGTCTTGCCGGTCTGGCGGTCACCGATGATCAGCTGACGCTGGCCACGGCCGATCGGGGTCATCGCGTCGATGGCCTTGATGCCGGTCTGCAGCGGCTGCTTGACCGACTTGCGGGCCATGACGCCCGGAGCCTGGAGCTCCAGGGCGCGACGGCCGGTCGAGGCGATGTCGCCCAGGCCGTCGATCGGGTTGCCCAGCGGGTCCACGACGCGGCCGAGGTAGCCGTCGCCGACCGGGACGGAGAGGACCTCTCCGGTGCGGCGCACCGTCTGGCCCTCCTCGATGCCGCCGAACTCACCGAGGACGACGACACCGATCTCGCGGGTGTCGAGGTTCAGCGCGAGGCCGAGGGTGCCGTCCTCGAACTTCAGCAGCTCGTTCGCCATGACCGAGGGCAGACCCTCGACATGGGCGATGCCGTCCGCCGCGTCAGTGACCGTGCCGACCTCTTCCACAGAGGCGGCGTCCGGCTGGTACGACTGGACAAAGTCGGCCAGCGCGTCCCGGATCTCCTCCGGACGGATCGTAAGCTCCGCCATCAGGCTTCCCTGCTCTCCTAGTTTGCGATCCTCGGCCCGCCATTGAGGGCCGCAAGTACTCGACTCTCGGCCGGGTCGTATGAACCGGCCGTACGTTTTCCCGACTCCGGTGGAGCCGGTTTCCCGACCGAGGGTCGGATGTGCTGCTTGGGTGTTCAGCCTTCGAGCGACTGACGAGCGCCCTCAAGGCGGCTCGACACCGTGCCGTCGATGATCTCGTCACCGATCTGCACCCGGACACCGCCGACGACCTCGGGGTCGATGTCGATGTTCAGGTGGACCTGGCGGCCGTACAGTCGGCCGAGGGCACCCGACAGGCGCTCCTTCTGGCCGTCCGACAGCGGCGCCGAGGTGGTGACCTGGGCCACCACACGGTCACGCCGGGCCGCGGCGAGCTTGGAGTAGGACTCCAGCCCCTGCTCCAGGCTACGGCCACGCGGGTTGGTGACCAGGCTGGTGACCAGCCGCACGGTGCCCGCGTTGGCGCGGCCGCCGAGCAGCTTCTTGATCAGGGCCGCCTTGGCGACGGCGCCGGCCTTGGGCTCGGTCAGCGCGGAACGCAGCTCGTGCGAGCCGCTCACCACCCGGCCGAACCGGAAGAGCTCGTCCTCGACGTCGTCCAGGGCACCGGCCTTGTCGGCGGCGATGACCTCGGCGTACGCGGCCAGCTGCTCCGTGGCGTCGACCAGGTCGCGGGCGCCCGACCAGCGGGACCGGACCAGGCCGGAGACCAGGTCGACCGTCTCGCCGGACACCTGGCCGGTCAGCAGCGAGGAGACCAGCTGCGCCTTGTCCTGGCCCGACCGGGAGGGGTCGGTCAGAACGCGGCGGAGCGACACCTCACGGTCCAGCAGGGTCGTGACGGCGGTGAGCTCCTCGGCGAGCACGGCCGCGTCCACCGAGGTGGAGTCGGTCAGGCTCTCCAGGTTCTGCCGCCCGGCGGCCAGAGCCTCGCGGCTGGCGCCGATCACTTGGCCGCACCCTGAGCAACGGCGGCCTTGGCCTCCAGCTCGTCCAGGAAGCGGTCGACGACACCGCTCTGCCGCGCGTGGTCCTCAAGGGACTCACCCACGATGCGGGACGCCAGCTGGGTGGCCAGCGAGCCCACGTCCTGGCGCAGGGCGGCGGTCGCCTGCTTCTTGTCGGCCTCGATCTGGGCGTGGCCGGCGGCGACGATGGCCTCGCGCTGGCGCTGGCCCTCCTCGCGCATCTCGGCGAGCTGGGCGGCGCCCTGCTCGCGAGCCTGCTCGATGATGCGAGCAGCCTCGTGACGCGCCTCGGCGAGCTCCGCGCGGTACTGCTCAAGCGTGGCCTGGGCCTCGGCCTGAGCGGCCTCGGCGCGCTCCATGCCGCCCTCGATCGCGTCCCGGCGCTCCGACAGCACCTTCTCGATGCTGGGGAGGAGCTTCTTGCCGAGGATCCCGAAGACGATGAAGAAGCAGAGCAGGCCGATGATGATCTCGGGCCATGCGGGCAGAAGGGGGTTCATGATCTCCCCCTCCTCCGCGAGGTGAGCCGCGATGCTCATATCTGGACCTTCCTCGAAGGGTCTACGCCGGGATTACTTGGGGCCCTGGCCGAAGACGAACGGCATGACGATGCCGATGAGGGCGAGCGCCTCGGTCAGCGCGAAGCCGATGAACATGTTGGAACGGATCAGGCCGGCGGCCTCGGGCTGACGGGCCATGGCCTGGACACCGTTACCGAAGATGAGACCGACACCGATGCCGGGGCCGATCGCGGCGAGGCCGTAGCCGATGGAAGCGACGGAACCGTAGACGCCGACCTCAGCGAGCATGCTCATTGCAATGTGTCCTTTGCGGGGATGGTGATCCGGTGGTGATTGGCCACCGGGCGTTCCGGGGGGTGGTTCAGGAGGGCCGCAGCCCCTGGCTCAGTGCGCCTCTTCCAGGGCACCGGCGATGTAGCTGCTGGCCAGCATCACGAAGATGTAGGCCTGCAGGAACTGGACCAGCAGCTCGAAGGCGGTCAGGCCGACGGCGACGATGAACGAGGCCGAGCCGTACAGCGCGCCCAGGGTCGGGCTGAGCAGGTACCAGGAGGCGATGGAGAACATCACGATCAGCAGGTGGCCGGCGAACATGTTCGCGAAGGCTCGGACCGCGAGCGTGAAGGGGCGCACGAAGATGTTCGAGAAGAACTCGATCGGCACCAGGATGAACATGACCCAGCCGGGGATGCCCGAGGGCCAGCAGAGGTTCTTGAGACCGCCGACGAAGCCGTGCTTCTTGAAGGTCAGCGTCATGTAGGTGATCCACACGACCGCGGCCAGACCGGCCGGGAACGCGATCGCCGCCGTCACCGGGAACTGGGCGAACGGGATGACCGACATGATGTTCAGCAGCCATACGAAGAAGAACATCGAGACCAGCATCGGGACGTACTTCTCGCCCTTTTTGCCGATCGTCTCCAGCACGATGGAGCGCTTGACGAAGTCGTAGCCGATCTCACCGACCAGCTGCAGCTTGCCCGGGACCAGCTTCGGCTTGGCGAACGCGGCCCAGAAGAACACCACGACCAGCGCGGCCACGATGATCGACAGCAGCATCGGCTTGTTGAACTCGAAGCTGCCGATCGAGAAAATCGGCTCGAACTGGAACTCGTTCAGGCCCGGGGCCGGGAAGCCGCAGCCAGCGTCCCCGAAGTGGCAACTGCCTGAGGCGAGGGACGTGAGTTCAGCACTCACCACGGACTCCTTCGTCGTGACGCATGGTTACGGCAACCTCGCTGTGTCGGCGTGGCCTGCGACCACGGAGCGGCACTGGAACTTGATGGGTTTCTCGCCGACCCCGCGCGTCAGTGCGCTGCACCGAAGCGGGATCATCGAAGACTGCGCGGATCCGGGGGGCGATCGGTCCGCCGTGCGGACAGACCAGGCCTCTTCCCGTACTCCGTTGTTGCGACGGACGATAGCAGCCCGTCAGCGCGGCATAAACACCGCCCCCCTCGTTGGGGGGACAGTGGGGCGTCATCACTGTTGACGCCCCTTGTCGGACGGCTTCTCGGCCTTCTTTTCAGAGGCTTCGGGGTCGACGTAGAAGGTCTTGGCCTTCAGGGCGCCGCGCACCTGGAACCCGGTCCAGATCAGCGCGCAGCCGAGCAGCGTGAAGGCGAAGGCCTGCCGGTTGAAGAGTTCGGTGTCCTTGAAGACCGCCAGCACGATGCCGACCAGCAGGATCTGCGTGGTGTACACCAGCAGCGCGGCGGCCATCATGATCTGGGGGTTCGACCTGGTCAGCCGGTCGAGGGCGACCTGCCCGAAGGTGAAGAAGGCCATCACCAGCAGGGCGCCGAAGAGTGCTCCGAGCAGGCCCTTGCCCCCGGCGACGGCGAAGGAGATCGCCATCGCAATGACTCCGGCGGCCGCAGTGGGGATCGCGGCGCCTCGGAGGATCCGGGCGTCGTTGGACGGCATGTCGGCAACTCCGGCGGCATGTCGATGTGGCGGGGGGACGGGCGAGAAGCGCGGTGGGGACACCGGACCGGAACCGCCGCGGGCCGGCCGCTCGACGGCGAGCCCGTCGAGGGAGACCCACCAGGGACGGAAGTCATCCACCTGTCAGGTCTTTCGGCGTGTTCTCGGTACTCGTGAACGGTATCACAAACTATTTGATGAGAGCTTTACCATGAATGTGTGGCACCTGTCACACCGACGGGCCAAGGGTGCCGCCGAACGGGTGACGACGGTTGACGGGCCATCACCTCCGCTAGCGGCTCCGGCCGTTGCCGTGACCCCGGCCGGTGATCGCCGACGATCCCTTCGGCACCCCGCCGAGCAGGCGCTTGTCCTCGGCCGACAGTTCGGCCATCGGTTCGGAGGCCGCACGACCGGCCGATTCGGCGGTGAGCTCCGCGCGCTCCGCGCCCTCCCCACCTTCCGCGGTCCGGGCACCGTGCGCAACCGGCCCGGCGGTCCGGGCCACCGGACGGCGGCGGTAGCGCGGCGGCACGAAGGCCTGCACCGCGCGCGGGGCCCGCGGCCGGAACCGCGGAGTGAGCAGCACCACCAGGCCGACCAGGCAGAGCCCGGCCAGCGTGAGGACGACGGTGCGGCCGGTGTTGGTGACCGAGAAGGCGACGGTCCCGAACGCGATCAGCGCGGCCCAGAAGTACATGATCAGTACGGCACGGCTGTGCGAGTGGCCGACCTGGAGCAGTCGGTGGTGCAGGTGCCGCTTGTCGGCGGCGAACGGGGACTGGCCCGCCCAGGTGCGGCGGACCACCGCGAGCAGCAGGTCCGCCAACGGCAGCGCGATGACCGTCAGCGGCAGCAGCAGCGGGATGTAGATCGGCACCAGGGCGTGCACGGTGGCGGTCTGCGAGCCCAGCTCGCTGGTGATCAGGTCGGGGTCCACGCGGCCGGTGATGGAGATCGCGGCGACGGCCAGCATCAGCCCGAGCATCATCGACCCGGAGTCGCCCATGAAGATCCGGGCCGGGTGCATGTTGTGCGCCAGGAAGCCCAGACACATGCCGATCAGCAGCACGCTGAACAGCACGGCGGGGGCGGCGTCGGTGATCGTGTAGCCGTACCAGAGCCGGTAGGAGTACAGGAAGAAGGCCATCGCGGCGATGCAGACCATGCCGCCCGCCAGGCCGTCCAGGCCGTCGATGAAGTTCACCGCGTTGACCATGACGACGACCATGACCACCGAGATGACCATGCCCTGGGTGGGGCTGACCGCGACCGGCCCGACACCCGGCACCGGCAGGGTGATCACCGTGACGCCCTGCCAGACCATCACGCCGGCGGCGATCATCTGGCCGCCGAGCTTCACCAGGGCGTCCACGCCCCACTTGTCGTCCAGCACGCCGAGCAGCCACATGATGCCGGCGCCGGAGAGCAGCGCCCGGATGTCGGTGCCCTGGGAGAACACCTTGCTCAGGTTGTCCAGCTGGGAGGCGACCAGGATGCCCGCGCAGAGTCCGCCGAACATGGCGATGCCGCCGAGCCGGGGCGTGGGCTCGCGGTGCACGTCGCGGGCGCGGACCGGGGGCATCGCCCCCGCCGCGATGGCGAACTTCCGGACCGGGCCGGTCAGCAGGTAGGTGACGGCCGCGGTGCAGAACAGCACCAGCAGATACTCACGCACCACTGGCCTCCTGCATCGCTGTCCGACGGGTGGGTACCGAAGGTACGCCCGTGCCTGTCCGGGGTTCGAGGTGCGTCGCCACGGCACACACCTTATTGAGTCCGACGCCGGGGGCGCGCATCGCGGTTCGCCCTGCCGGGCAGGAGATTCGGACAGCCGTTCACCGGCGCCCGGCGAAGGCCCGCGCCAGCTCCCGCACCCGCTCCCCCACCCGGACGTCCGCGCCCCGGACGAGCAGCCGTCCGATCAGCCCGGCGATCTCCGCCAGCTCCGCCTCCCCCATGCCCTGCGAGGTCACCGTGCCGCTGCCGAGGCGGATCCCGGAGGCCTCCGCGGGCGGCGCCTCGTCGTACGGCAGCGCGCACTTGCCGAGCAGCAGCCCGGCGGCCGCGCAGCGGCGCTCCGCCTCGGCGCCGGTGACCCCGAGCGGGGCGACGTCGGCCGTCACCAGGTGGGTGTCGGTCCCGCCGGTCAGCGGGCGCGCGCCGGCCTGCGCGAGCCCCTCCGCGAGCACCCGCGCGCCGGCCACCGCGCGGTGCGCGTAGGCGCGGTAGGCGGGCGTCGCGGCCTCGGCCAGCGCGACGGCCTTGCCGGCCACCTCGTTCATCGCGGCGCCGCCCTGGCTGAACGGGAAGACCGCCCGGTCGACCCGCTCGGCCAGCTCCGCGGTGCACAGCAGCAGGCCCCCGCGCGGGCCGCGCAGCAGCTTGTGGGTGGCCGCCACCGTGACGTCCGCGTACGGCACCGGGGACGGCGCCGCGCCGGCCGCGATCAGGCCGGTGGTCTGCGCGGCCGCGGCCACCAGGTAGGCGTCCGCCTCGTCGGCGATCTCCCGGAAGGCGGCCCAGTCCGGGTGGCGCGGGTAGGAGATGGAACCGGCCACGATCGCCTTCGGGCGGTGGCGCAGGGCCAGCTCGCGCACCTGGTCGAGGTCGATCAGGCCGTCCTCGCGGCGCACCCCGTAGCCGACGAAGTCGAACCAGCGGCCGGAGAAGTTGGCCCGCGAGCCGCAGCTGAGGTGGCCGCCGTGCTCCAGCGACATCGCGAGCACCACGTCGCCGGGCCGCAGCAGCGCGGCGTAGGCGGCCAGCATCGCGGAGGTGCCGGAGCGCGGCTGCACATTGGCGTGCGGGGCGGCGAACAGCGCCCGGGCCCGGTCGACCGCGAGCAGCTCGGCGGCGTCGGCGAGCGCGCAGCCGGTGTGGTGGCGGCGGCCGGGGTAGCCCTCGGCGTACTTGTCGATCAGCGGGCCGGTGAGGGCCGCCAGGACGGCCGGGCTGGTGAGGTTCTCCCCCGCCAGCAGCTGGAGCGTCTCGGCCCGCCGCTCGGCCTCGGCGGCCAGCAGGTCGGCCAGCTGCGGATCGGCCCGGTGGAGGGCCGCGGAGAGCGCCTCGGAGGTCTCGACGGGGCCGGTCGCTGCATCGGTGACGGTCATGGCGGGGCTCCCGGGCGCGTCGGGTCGGATTTCTCCAGCGTAGGACCGCCTCCGTGCCCCGGCACGGCGGCGCGTGCCGGGGCACGCCCGCCCGGGCCGGGCACCGCCCGAGTGGGCGCGTCGGCTACAGCGCGCGGACCCCGGTCAGCGCGGTGACCACCGGGTCGACGGCGTGGAATATCTCCTCGCCGCAGTTGCGGAACATCCCGATCGGCGCGCCGTAGGGATCGTGCAGTTCGTCGGCCTCGGGGTCGGCGGCCAGCAGCCAGCCGCGCAGCGAGGCGGCGGCGCGGACCAGCGCGCGGGCGCGCTCGGTGACGTCCGCGCCGCGCCGGGGGTCCGGCAGGGTGCCCGGGTCGATCGTGCGCACCAGCCGGGTGAACTCCTTCAGCGTGAAGGTGCGCAGCCCCGCCTCGTGGCCCATCGAGATGACCTGGGCCCGGTGGTCCAGGGTCGCGGTGAGCACCAGGTCGGCCTCGACCACGTGCTCGTCCAGCAGTTCGCGGCCGGTGAAGCCGCCGCTGTCGGCGCCGTACTCGTCCAGCACCGTGGCGGCGTGCTCCTCCATCGGCGCGCCCACATGGCCCCAGGTGCCGGCCGACTCCACCAGGATCCGCCCGGCCACCCGGGGGTTGAGCCGGGTGTCCAGCTCACGCCGGGTCAGCCGCTCGGCGATCGGCGACCGGCAGATGTTGCCGGTGCAGACGTACAGGATCCGGAAGTGGTCCAGCGGCCTGGGGCCCACGCTCAGGTACGGCGATATGCCGGGCCCGGCATGGAGGGAGGCGGCCGTCAACTGCCGGCCTCCAGGTCGGGGACGACCTCCCTCAGCTGCTCGGCGGAGATCGCGCCGGCCCGCAGCAGCACCGGCACCTTGCCCGTGACGTCCACGATCGACGAGGCCTGGGCGTGGTCGGCGGTGCCGCCGTCCAGGTAGACCGAGATGGCGTCGCCGAGCTGCTGCTGGGCCTCGTCGCAGGTGGCCGGGGACGGGCCGCCGGTCCGGTTGGCGCTGGAGACGGCCATCGGGCCGGTGACGTTCAGCAGCTCGATGGCGACCGGGTGCAGCGGCATCCGCACGGCGACGGTGCCCCGGGTGTCGCCGAGGTCCCAGCGCAGCGAGGGCTGGTGCCTGGCGACCAGGGTGAGGCCGCCGGGCCAGAAGGCGTCGACGAGCTCCCAGGCCTGCTCGGAGAAGTCGGTGACCAGGCCGTGCAGGGTGGTCGGCGAGCCGACCAGGACCGGCGAGGGCATGTTGCGGCCGCGGCCCTTGGCGGCGAGCAGGGCGCCCACCGCCTCCGGCGAGAAGGCGTCCGCGCCGACCCCGTAGAGGGTGTCGGTGGGCAGCACGACGAGTTCGCCGCGGCGGATGGCCGAGGCGGCCTCGCGCAGGCCGGTTGCGCGGTCCCCGGCGTCGGCACAGTCGTAGCGGCGGCTCATCGGTGCGGTCCCCTTCCGGACGGGCTCATGGCGTGGTTCACAGCGACGCCTTGCGCGCCGTGGTGAAGCGGGGGCGGTTGTTGAGGTCCCGGTGGTCGGCGGCGTCGGTCCAGCCGCCCTCCTCGTTGAAGATCCACGGGACCTGTCCGCCCTGGGTGTCGGCGTGCTCGATGACCACGGCGCCGCCCGGGCGCAGCAGACGGGCGGCGACCCGCTCGATGCCGCGGATGGTGTCGAGTCCGTCCTCACCGGAGAACAGCGACATCTGCGGGTCGTGGTCGCGGGCCTCCGGCGCGACGTACTCCCACTCGGTGAGCGGGATGTACGGCGGGTTGGAGATGACGAGGTCGAAGCGGCCGTCCCAGGCGCGGTCGTCCTCGAAGGCCCGGGTGGCGTCGCCCTCGTGCAGGGTGACCCGGGCGCGGTCGGGCGAGGACTCGATGTTGCGCCGGGTGTACGGCAGCGCGCCCTCGTCGAGCTCGAAGGCGTGCACGATGGAGCGCGGCAGCTCCTGGGCGAGGGCGAGCGCGATGGCGCCGGAGCCGGAGCACAGGTCGACCACCAGCGGCTCGGCGACGTCCATCTCGCGGACCGCGTCTATGGCCCACTCGACGACCGTCTCGGTCTCCGGGCGGGGCACGAACACGCCCGGTCCGACCGCCAGTTCGAGGTAGCGGAAGAAGGCCCGGCCGGTGATGTGCTGGAGCGGCTCCCGGGCCTCGCGGCGGGCGACGGCCTCCCAGTACCGGGCGTCGAAGTCACCGTCCTGGACGGTGTGCAGCTGGCTGCGCTTGACGTTGTGGACGTGGGCGGCGAGCTCCTCCGCGTCGAAGCGCGGCGACGGCACGCCGGCCGCGGCCAACCGCTGGGTGGCCTGGGCCACCTCCGCGAGTAGCAGGTTCATCCGTACGACCTCTTGCTTCCGCTCTCCGGCCTCGACGTCGGTCTCGCTGCCGCCGGTGTCAGTTCTGTTGGGCCGCGGCGAGCTTGGCCGCGGCGTCCGCGTCGACGCAGGACTGGATGACGGCGTTCAGCTCGCCGTCCAGCACCTGGTCCAGGTTGTACGACTTGAAGCCCGTGCGGTGGTCCGAGATGCGGTTCTCCGGGTAGTTGTACGTCCGGATCCGCTCGGAACGGTCCACCGTGCGGACCTGGCTGCGGCGCGCGTCCGAGGCCTCCCGCTCGGCCTCCTCCTGCGCGGCGGCCAGCAGCCGCGAACGCAGGATGCGCATCGCCTGCTCCTTGTTCTGCAGCTGGCTCTTCTCGTTCTGGCAGGACGCCACGATACCGGTCGGCAGGTGGGTGATCCGGACCGCGGAGTCGGTGGTGTTGACCGACTGGCCGCCGGGGCCGGAGGAGCGGTACACGTCGATCCGCAGGTCGTTGGCGAGGATCTCGACCTCGACCTCCTCGGCCTCGGGGGTGACCAGCACGCCCGCCGCGGAGGTGTGGATGCGGCCCTGCGACTCGGTGGCCGGGACGCGCTGCACCCGGTGCACGCCGCCCTCGTACTTCAGCCGGGCCCAGACGCCCTGGCCGGGCTCGGCGTTGCCCTTGGTCTTCACCGCGACCGAGACGTCCTTGTAGCCGCCGAGGTCGGACTCGTTGGAGTCGATGATCTCGGTCTTCCACCCGATCCGCTCGGCGAAGCGCAGGTACATCCGGAGCAGGTCGCCGGCGAACAGCGCGGACTCCTCGCCGCCCTCGCCCGCCTTGATCTCCAGGATGACGTCCTTGTCGTCGCTCGGGTCCCGCGGGACGAGCAGCAGCCGCAGCTCCTCGGTCAGCTCCTCGCGGCGGGCCTCGCCGTCCTTCACCTCGGAGAGGAACTCCGAGTCCTCGGCCGCGAGTTCGCGGGCGGCCTCGATGTCCTCGCCGGCCTGCTTCCACTGCCGGTAGACCCGGGTGATCGGGGTCAGCTCGGCGTACCGCTTGGCCAGCTTGCGGGCGTTGGCCTGGTCGGCGTGGACGGACGGGTCGGCCAGCCTCGCTTCGAGGTCGGCGTGCTCGACGAGGAGCTCTTCGACTGCCTCGAACATGGGGTGGCCTTCTTCCCGGGGGATCGTCGTGCGGGGTGGGTTCGCGGAGGTGCGGGGGGACGCGAACGGCGCCGGTCCCCAGCGCCCCCGGAACGAGTTCGGGGGCACCAGGAGACCGGCGCCGAGGGAGCGCTAGGCCTTCGCGCTGTGCTGCTTGCCGAAGCGGGCCTCGAAGCGGGCCACGCGGCCACCGGTGTCGAGGATCTTCTGCTTGCCGGTGTAGAACGGGTGGCACTGCGAGCAGACCTCGGCGCGGATCTCGCCACTGGTCTCGGTCGAGCGGGTGGTGAACTCGGCACCGCAGGTGCAGGTCACGCGGGTGACCACGTACTCGGGGTGAACGTTGGGCTTCAAGGGGTTCTCCTAGTGTTCGGGAGGGCACCGGGTCGGCGGCTGGAATGCCGCACGTGAACCGGGACCGACGGTCCAGTCTGCCAGGACCGGCCGCCTCTTCCCAAACCGGGGGGCGCCGCGGGATATTCCGGGCCGCTCAGGGGCGCTTGGCGGGCGCCTTCGCCGGGGCCGTGGCGGAGGCGCCGGGGGTGGCCTGGGCGGGGTTCTGCGGCTGGGCGGCGAGCACCTCCGCCGGCATCGGGCGGTCGGCCTTGAGGGCCGCCCAGAGCTGGTCGGCCTGCGGCTGCTGCTGGACCACCCGGTCCCGGTCCGTGGGGGCGGCCGTCACCGGCAGGGTGACCATGGCGAGCTGGTCCGGCCCGATGCCCTTGAGCTCCTGGGCGAGTCCGACCAGCGAGTTGACCGAGGCGAGCGCGGAGTCGGTGGTGATCGAGCGGGTCAGGGTGTCGCCGACGGACCAGAGCTTGACCGGGTTGGTCAGCAGCCCGATCCCGCCGGCCTGCTGGAGCAGCGAGCGGACCATCTGCTTCTGGAGTTCGATCCGGCCGAGATCGCTGCCGTCGCCGACGCCGTGCCGGGTGCGGACGAAGGCGAGCGCCTGCTGCCCGTCCAGGTGGTGCTCCCCGGCCGGGAGGTCCAGGCCGCTGTCCTTGTCGTGGATGGCCACCGTGGTCGTCACGGTGGCCCCGCCTATCGCGTCCACCAGCCGGGCGAAGCCGTTGAAGTCCACCTCGACGTAGTGGTCCATCCGCAGCCCGCTGAGCTGTTCCGCGGTCTTGACCGCGCAGGCCGCGCCGCCGGCCTCGTAGGCGCTGTTGAACATGGCGCGCTTGGCGGCCGGCACGGCCTTCCCCCCGGGGCCGGTGCACTCGGGGCGCGGGACGAGGGTGTCGCGCGGGATGGACACCACGTCGGCGCGGGAGTGGTCCTGGCTGACGTGCACCACCATGGCGGTGTCCGAGCGGGCGGTGCCGCCGGTGTCGCCGCCGGCGAGGTCCGCGTTGCCGCCGGACCGCGAGTCGGAGCCGAGCACCAGGACGTTGAAGGAACCGTCGGTGGCGGCCGGCGGGCGGGCGGTGCCGAGGGTGGCGTCGATGTCGACGCTCCTGAGGTTGCCGTCCAGTCGCAGGTAGGCGTACCCGGCCGCACCGGCCCCGAGGACGGCGAGCGCGGCGACGGCGCACGCGGCCGTGCGCAGGAGCTTGCGACGGCGGCTCGGGACCCTCTTGTGTTCGGCCATACGGACCAGAGTAAATCGGACAAGACGCCGAAAAGGGCCCCAACTGTCCCGAGTCTGGAACAAACCGTCCGGACACGGCAGCGGGCCCCGGACCGCTCGCGCGGTCCGGGGCCCGGGTGCTTCGACGCGTTCCGCGTCAGTCGCCCGACCCGGGGGTCGTCTTGGCGATCTGCATCAGGAACTCGGCGTTGCTCTTGGTCTGCTTCATCTTGTCCAGCAGCAGCTCGATCGCCTGCTGCGAGTCGAGCGCGTGCAGCACCCGGCGCAGCTTCCAGACGATGGCGAGCTCCTCGCCGCCGAGCAGGATCTCCTCCTTGCGGGTGCTGGAGGCGTCCACGTCGACGGCCGGGAAGATGCGCTTGTCCGAGAGCTTCCGGTCGAGCTTGAGCTCCATGTTGCCGGTGCCCTTGAACTCCTCGAAGATCACCTCGTCCATCCGCGAGCCGGTCTCGACCAGCGCGGTGGCCAGGATGGTCAGCGAGCCGCCGTTCTCGATGTTGCGCGCGGCACCGAAGAACTTCTTCGGCGGGTACAGCGCGGTCGAGTCGACACCACCGGACAGGATGCGGCCGGAGGCCGGCGCCGCCAGGTTGTAGGCGCGGCCCAGACGGGTGATCGAGTCCAGCAGGATCACCACGTCGTGGCCCAGCTCCACCAGGCGCTTGGCGCGCTCGATGGCCAGCTCGGCGACGGTGGTGTGGTCCTCCGCCGGGCGGTCGAAGGTCGAGGAGATGACCTCGCCCTTCACCGACCGCTGCATGTCGGTGACCTCTTCCGGACGCTCGTCGACCAGGACGACCATCAGGTGGCACTCGGGGTTGTTGTGGGTGATCGCGTTGGCGACCGCCTGCAGCACCATCGTCTTGCCGGTCTTCGGCGGCGCGACGATCAGACCGCGCTGGCCCTTGCCGATCGGCGACACCAGGTCGATGATCCGGGTGGTCAGCACGCCCGGGTCGGTCTCCAGGCGCAGCCGCTCCTGCGGGTAGAGCGGGGTCAGCTTGTTGAACTCGGGACGGCCGCGGCCGCTCTCCGGGTCCATGCCGTTGACCGAGTCCAGCCGCACCATGGCGTTGAACTTCTCGCGGCGCTCGCCCTCGCGCGGCTGGCGCACCGCACCGGTGATGGCGTCGCCCTTGCGCAGGCCGTTCTTGCGGACCTGGGCGAGCGAGACGTAGACGTCGTTCTGGCCCGGCAGGTAGCCGGAGGTGCGCACGAACGCGTAGTTGTCGAGGATGTCGAGGATGCCCGCGACCGGGATCAGGACGTCGTCCTCGCCGATCTGCGGCTCGGTGCCACCGGTCTCGAAGCCCTCGCGGCGGCCCCGGCCCCGGCGGTCGCGGTAGCGCCCGCGGCGGCCGCGGCGGCCGTCGCCGTACTCGTCGTCCTCGAAGCCGCCCTGCTGCTGCGCCTGCGGCTGGGCCTGCTGGCCGCCCTGACGGCTCTGCTGGCCCTCGCCCTGGGCGCTCTGCTGCTGGGGGCGCTCGGTGCGGTCGGCACGGTCGCGGCGGTTGCGGCGGTCGCGGCGCGACTCACGGCCCTCGCCGTCCTGGCCGGCCTGGACCTCGGCGGTCTCCGGACGGCTCTCGCGCTCGCCGCCGTCGCGGCGCTCACGGCGCTCACGGCGGTCGCGACGGGTCTCGCGGCCCTCCTCGCGCCCCTCGAACGCGCGGGCGCCCTCGGTACGGGTCTCGGCCTGCTTGGCCTCGGTCACCACGGCGGCGGGCGCCTCGGCGGCGCTCTCGGCGGCCGGGGCGCCGGCGGCCGAGGTGGCCCGGCGGCGGGTGCGCTCGGTGCGCGCGGGGGCGGCGGTCTCGGCGGCGGCCTGGACCGGGATCTCGATCTGGGCCTGCGCCTCGGCGGCGGCGGGGGCCTCGGCCCGGGCGGCGGCGGCCTTGGTGGTCCGGCGGGCCGGCTTCTCGGCCGGCTCGGCGGTCTCGGCCTTCGCGGTGCGCTTGGCGGCCGGAGCGGCGGTGGCGCCGGCGAGCAGCGGGTCGCCGCCGCTCTTCTCCTTGATGGTCTCGATCAGCTGGCTCTTGCGCATGCGTCCGGTACCGGTGATGCCCAGGTCCGCGGCGAGCTTCTGCAGCTCGGCCAGGACCATGCCGTCCAGGCCCGCGGCGGCGGTACGGCGGCGCCGCGCCGGGGCCGCGGGGGCGGCGGCGGCGTCCGACGCGTCGGCGTCCGGGCGCGCGCCCATCAGATCGGTGGTGTCGCTCACTAAGGGTCCTTCCCTGGAGCGGACGTCGGCCTGTCTGGCTCGGCGACCGGTTGTGCTGTCCTGACCAACGCTCGACTGCGTCGGTCCGAGGCGGTGGTCCCCCGAATGGCGCTGGGTGCCAGTCGGAGGAGAGCTGCGAGGTGCGGTGCTTGAAGCACGGTGGTGCTGAGTGGCGTGGCGGGACGGTCGAGTACCGACCCTCCCCCCGGCCGCCGGCCGGGAGGTGCCCCCACGCTGCCTGCGAATCCCGGGCCCCCGTCGCGTGACGGTGGCCCGTGCTCCGCCCGTCCTGGCCTCCAGGTGGGAGGCTGCGGGTGGGAGTCAGGTGCCGTCACGGCTTCGGGATGCGACCGCAAGTCGCGCAGGCAGGCTGCGTACGCGCTGCGGTGGGCTCCCGGAGAATCGTCGCCCCGTACATCGCCGGGACTCCGCTGGTGCGGAGTGCTGGGATCGGGACGCGGCGCACCGAGCCCCGGAGGGCACCTGGTGCAGCAATGAGGTTAACACTACCGACCCCCTCAGACATTCCCCAGCCTTGCGGTTGCCAATCGTGTCCGGACGGTCCGGCCCGAACGGCCTGCTCAGACGCCCAGCGGGAGCACTGCGGCGCCGGTCCGGTCGAGTTCGAGCCGGTGCGCGGCGAACGCCGGGCCGCCGTTGCCGTGGTCGCCGGCGAAGCCCAGGACCTTCTGCACGCCGGCCTCGTCGGTGAGCGCGAGCACGGTCGGGCCGGCGCCGGAGATCACCGCGGGCACGCCCTCGGCGCGCAGCGCGCCCACCAGCGCGGCGCTGTCCGGCATCGCGGAGGCCCGGTAGTCCTGGTGGATCCGGTCCTCGGTGGCGGTCAGCAGCAGGTCCGGGCGCCGGGTCAGCGCCTCGACCAGCAGGGCGGACCGGCCGGCGTTGGCGGCGGCGTCGGCCAGCGGGACGGTCCGCGGCAGCAGGCCGCGGGCGGTCTCGGTGAGCACCTCGGTGGCCGGGACGAACACCACCGGGACGACCTCGGCGGACGGCTCCAGGGCGATCGCCCGGGCGGTGTCCTCCTCGGTCCACGCCACGGTGAAGTTGCCCCGCAGGCAGGCCGCCACGTTGTCCGGGTGGCCCTCCAGCTCGGAGGCGAGGGCCAGCAGGGCGTCGTCGTCCAGGGCGGACGGGCCGCCGATGGTGACGGCGCGGGCGGCGACGATCCCGGCGCAGATCGCGGCGGACGAGGAGCCCAGGCCGCGGCCGTGCGGTATCCGGTTGGCGCAGACCACCTCCAGGCCGCGCGGCTGGCCGCCGAGGCGGTCGAAGGCGGCGCGCATCGAGCGGACCAGCAGATGGCGCTCGTCGCGCGGAAGGGTGTCGGCACCCTCGCCGGCGATGTCGACGGAGAGCCCGGAGTCGGCGACCCGGACGACCACGTCGTCGTACAGACCCAGCGCGAGTCCGAAGGCGTCGAAGCCCGGACCGAGGTTGGCACTGGTCGCGGGAACCCGGACCCGGACGGCGGCGGCACGGAACGCAGGACCGGCCATGCGGTGGACTCTCCTGGGGAAATCGGGCGGCGCGAAGCGCGTCGGTGCGAGGGTGGGGAGCGGGCCGCGGGCCCCGGCCGGGGCGGACGGTCACAGTCGGTGGTGCGGCCCGCGATGGGGCCGGACCCGGGGCATGTGCCACACGGCCGGACCCAGAGTATCGAAGAGAGGTTCCACAGCGGTACACCCCGTGGGCCTTCGATCTGGTGTGTTGCCGCTTCTGGCCGGATTGCATGCGGGAATCGGATCGGAATGCGCCGGTGAATTGACACAAAAGTGTCGGTCGAGAACGCGAACCGGGCCGACCCCCGAAAGGGTCGGCCCGGGTGGGGGCTGAGCCCCCGGATCGGGTGGGGGGGCTAGTCCAGCAGGCCCAGTCGCCGGGCGGCGGCCTCGGGGTCGACCGGGACGATCTGCGGCTGCGGCGCGCCGGCCACCGCCCAGTCCGGGTCCTTGAGGCCGTTGCCGGTCACGGTGCAGACGATCCGCTGGCCCGGGTCGACCAGGCCGGCCTCCGCCTTGGCCAGCAGGCCGGCCACCGAGGCGGCCGAGGCGGGCTCCACGAAGACGCCCTCCTGGGAGGCCAACAGGCGGTAGGCGGAGAGGATCTGACGGTCAGTCACCTTGTCGATCAGGCCGCCCGACTCGTCCCGCGCGGCGAGCGCGAAGTCCCAGGAGGCCGGGTTGCCGATCCGGATCGCGGTGGCGATGGTCTGCGGCTTGAGCACCGGGGCGCCGTCGACGATCGGGGCCGAGCCGGAGGCCTGGAAGCCCCACATCCGCGGGGTGCGGGTGGCCAGGCCGTCCGCGGCGTACTCGCGGTAGCCCTTCCAGTACGCGGTGATGTTGCCCGCGTTGCCGACCGGCAGCACGTGGATGTCCGGCGCGTCGCCGAGCATGTCGACGATCTCGAAGGCGGCGGTCTTCTGGCCCTCGATCCGGACCGGGTTCACCGAGTTGACCAGCGCCACCGGGTACTTCTCGGACAGTTCACGCGCAAGGGTGAGGCAGTCGTCGAAGTTCCCGTCCACCTGGAGGATCTTCGCGCCGTGCACCAGCGCCTGGCCCATCTTGCCGAGGGCGATCTTGCCCTGCGGGACGAGCACCGCCGACACCATCCGGGCCCGCACCGCGTAGGCGGCGGCGGAGGCCGAGGTGTTGCCGGTGGAGGCGCAGATGACGGCCTGGGCGCCGTCCTCCTTCGCCTTGGAGATGGCCATCGTCATGCCGCGGTCCTTGAAGGACCCGGTCGGGTTGGCGCCCTCGACCTTGAGGTGGACCTCGCAGCCGGTGCGCTCGGAGAGCACCTGGGCGGGGACCAGCGGGGTGCCGCCCTCCAGCAGGGTGACCACCGGGGTCGTCGCGCTGACCGGCAGGCGGTCCCGGTACTCCTCGATCAGGCCCCGCCATTGGTGGGTGTGGGTGCCACGGGCGGCGTTCTCGGCAACGCTGCTCATCATCTGTTCCTATTCCCCTTCGACCCGCATGATGCTGGCCACGTCGCGCACGCTGTCGAGTGCGCGGAGCTTGTCCACCGTCGCCGACAGCGCGGCGTCGGTGGCGCGGTGGGTGACCACGACGAGCGAGGCGTCGCCGTCGCGGCCCTGCTGGCGCACGGTGTCGATGGAGACGCCGTGCTCGGCGAAGACGGAGGCGACCTGGGCGAGCACGCCCGCGCGGTCGTCGACGTCCAGGCTGACGTGGTAGCGGGTGACGACCTCGTCCATCGGCTTGGCCGGCAGCCGGGTGTACACCGAGTCGCCGGGGCCGGTGGCACCGGCGAGCTTGTTGCGGCAGACCGCGACCAGGTCGCCGAGGACCGCGGAGGCGGTCGGCGCGCCGCCCGCGCCCGGGCCGTAGAACATCAGCCGGCCGGCCGCCTCGGCCTCCACGAACACCGCGTTGTACGCCTCGCGGACCGAGGCCAGCGGGTGCGACAGCGGGATCATCGCCGGGTGGACGCGCGCGGTCACCGACTCGCCGTCGGCGGCCCGCTCGCAGATCGCCAGCAGCTTCACCACGCAGCCCATCGCCTTGGCGGAGGCGATGTCGGCGGCGGTCACCTCGGTCAGGCCCTCGCGGTAGACGTCCGCCGCGGTCACCTTGGTGTGGAACGCGATGCCGGCCAGGATCGCGGCCTTGGCGGCGGCGTCGAAGCCCTCCACGTCCGCGGTCGGGTCGGCCTCGGCGTAACCGAGCGCGGTGGCCTCCTCCAGCGCCTCCGAGTACCCGGCGCCGGTGGTGTCCATCTTGTCGAGGATGAAGTTGGTGGTGCCGTTGACGATGCCCAGCACCCGGTTCACCCGGTCGCCGGCCAGCGACTCGCGCAGCGGGCGCAGCAGCGGGATCGCCCCGGCCACCGCGGCCTCGTAGTAGAGGTCCACGCCGGCCGCGGCGGCCGCCGCGTGCAGCTCGGTGCCGTCCTTGGCGAGCAGCGCCTTGTTCGCGCTGACCACCGAGGCGCCCTGCTCGAACGCCGACAGGATGAGGTGTTTGGACGGCTCGATGCCGCCCACGACCTCGATCACCACGTCGATGTCGCCCCGCTTGACCAGGGCCTCGGCATCGGTGGTGAGCAGGTGCTCGGGCACCCCCGGGCGGGGGCGGCCCGCCCGGCGCACCGCGATGCCGGCGAGCTCGACCGGCGCGCCGATGCGCGCGGCGAGGTCGGCGGCGTCTGTCGTCATGATGCGCGCCACCTCGGAGCCCACCACACCACAGCCCAGCAACGCCACCTTCAGCGGCCGCGTACGCATCATCCGACTCCGCTCTGCATTCATGCTTCGGTCGATCCGGCGGGATTTTCGGGGGCCCGCCGGACTTTCGGTTCCTACCAGTCTCCGGGACTTTCCGTACAGATCTACGGTCGTTCCATGATCTGAGACGAGGATTTCGTCATCCGATATCGAGACGCAGGAGATCCTCCTCCGTCTCGCGCCGGACGATCACCCGGGCCGCACCGTCCTGGACGGCGAGCACGGGGGGCTTGAGGGCGTGGTTGTAGTTGCTCGCCATCGAACGGCAGTAGGCGCCGGTGGCGGGCACCGCGACGAGGTCGCCGGGCGCGAGGTCGGCCGGCAGGAAGGCGTCCCGGACGACGATGTCGCCGGACTCGCAGTGCTTGCCGACCACCCGCACCAGCATCGGCTCCGCGTCGCTGGTGCGCGACACCAGGGCCACCGTGTACTCGGCGTCGTACAGCGCGGTGCGGATGTTGTCGGACATCCCGCCGTCCACGCTGACGTAGGTGCGCAGGCCCTCCAGCGGCTTGACGGTGCCGACCTCGTACAGGGTGAACGCGGTCGGGCCGACGATCGCCCGGCCCGGCTCCACGCTCAGCCGGGGGGCGGTGAGGTTCGCGGCCGCGCACTCGCGGCGCACGATGTCGGCCAGCGCGGCGGCGATCTCGGCCGGCTCGCGCGGGTCGTCCTCACTGGTGTAGGCGATGCCCAGGCCGCCGCCGAGGTCGATCTCGGGCAGCTCGACGCCGTGCTCGTCCCGGATCTGCGCCAGCAGGCCGACCACCCGGCGGGCGGCCACCTCGAAGCCGGCGGTGTCGAAGATCTGCGAGCCGATGTGCGAGTGGATGCCGCGCAGTTCCAGGCTCGCGCCGTGCGCCAGGACCCGGCGCACCGCCTCGGCGGCCGCTCCCCCGGTCAGCGAGAGGCCGAACTTCTGGTCCTCGTGCGCGGTGGCGATGAACTCGTGGGTGTGCGCCTCGACGCCGACGGTGACCCGGATCAGCACCGGCTGGCGCACGCCCTGGTGACCGGCGATCACCGCGAGGCGCTCGATCTCCTCGTAGGAGTCGACCACGATGTGCCCGACCCCGGACTTCACCGCGTGCTCCAGCTCGTCCACCGACTTGTTGTTGCCGTGCAGCGCGATCCGCTCCGCCGGCATCCCGGCGGCCAGCGCCACGGCGAGCTCGCCCGGGCTGCAGACGTCGAGGTTGAGGCCCTCCTCGTGCAGCCAGCGCACGACCGCCTTGGAGAGGAAGGCCTTGCCGGCGTAGAAGACGTCGGCGTCCGCGCCGAAGGCCTCGCGCCAGGCCCGGGCCCGGGCCCGGAAGTCGGCCTCGTCCATGACGTACGCCGGGGTGCCGTACTCGGCGGCCAGCCGCTTCACGTCGACGCCGCCGACGGTGACCACGCCCCCGGCGTCACGGGCGACGGTCCGGGACCAGACCTTGGGGTCGAGCGCGTTCAGGTCGCTGGGCGGCGCCTGGTAGTGGCCCTCGGGCAGCACGTCGCCGTGCCGGGGGCCTGCGGGGTGTGCGGAGCGAGACATGTCGTTGGTTTCCTCGACCTATGGCGAGGGGCGGCGACGGTCCCCGTTGACCGTCCGCCGCCCCCGCTGTGCACATGGGGGTGGTGCCTACATCCGCTCGGGCGCCGAGACGCCCAGCAGCGTCAGGCCGTTCGCGATGACCGTGCGTGTCGCGTCGGCCAGCCAGAGCCGGGCGTGCGTGAGGTCGGTGACCTCCTCGTCGCCCCGCGGCAGGATGCGGCAGTTGTCGTAGAAGCGGTGGTACTTGGCCGCGAGGTCCTCCAGGTACGTCGCGACCCGGTGCGGCTCGCGCAGTTCGCCGGCCGAGGCCAGCACGCGCGGGAACTCACCGAGGTGGCCGAGCAGGTCGTTCTCCCACTCGGTGGCCAGCAGCTCCGGTTTGAAGTCCTCGGCCGCGCCGCGCGAGATGCCGTGCTCGTCGGCGTTGCGCTGGACCGCGCACATCCGGGAGTGGGCGTACTGGACGTAGTACACCCGGTTCTCGTTGGTCTGGCTGGTCAGGATGTTGATGTCGAGCGTGATGGTGGAGTCGGTGGAGGAGCGCGCCAGGGTGTAGCGGGCCGCGTCCACGCCGATCCACTCGACGACGTCGTCGATCGTGATGATGTTGCCGGCCCGCTTGGACATGCGGACCTCTTCGCCGTCGCGAAGCATCTTCACGAACTGGCCGATCTTCACCTCGATGTTGTGGTTCATGTCGTCGCCCGCGCAGGCCGCGATGGCCTTGAGGCGGTTGACGTAGCCGTGGTGGTCGGCGCCCAGCATGTAGAGCGCGACCTCGGTGCCGCGGTCCCGCTTGGACAGGTAGTACGCGGCGTCGGCGGCGAAGTAGGTGGTGTCGCCGTCGGCCTTGACCAGGACGCGGTCCTTGTCGTCGCCGAAGTCGGTGGTGCGCAGCCAGATGGCGCCGTCCTTCTCGAAGACGTGGCCCTGCTCGCGCAGCCGGTCGATGGCCGTGCCGACCGCGCCCGAGTCGTGCAGCGACTTCTCCGAGAACCAGACGTCGAAGTGGGTGCCGAACTCGTCCATCGAGCGCTTGATCTCGGCGACCATGAGCTTCAGGCCCTCGGCGCGGAAGACCTGGAGCTGCTCGTCCTCGGACTTCTCCAGCAGGCCCGGGAGCGCCTCGGTGATCGCCTTGGCGATGTCGACGATGTACTCGCCGACGTAGCCGCCCTCCGGCACCTCGCGGCCGTTCGCGGCGGCCTGCAGCGAGGAGGCGAACTTGCTGATCTGCACACCGGCGTCGTTGAGGTAGTACTCGGTGGTGACGTCGGCGCCGCAGGCCCGCAGGACCCGCGCCAGCGAGTCGCCGACGGCCGCCCAGCGCACGCCGCCGATGTGGATCGGGCCGGTCGGGTTGGCGGAGACGAACTCCAGGTTGATCTTCAGGCCGGCGAGGTCCTCGTTGCGGCCGTAGGCCTCGCCCGCCTCGACGATGGTGCGCGCCAGCGCGCCGGCGGTGGCGGTGTCCAGGGTGATGTTCAGGAAGCCCGGACCGGCGATGTCGACCTTGGCGACGCCGGTGATCCCTCGCAGGCGGTCGGCCAGTACCTCGGCAACGGCTCGCGGCGGCTTGCCGGCCGCCTTGGCGAGCTGGAGGGCCACGTTGGTCGCGTAGTCGCCGTGGTCCCTGTTCTTGGGCCGCTCGACCGTCACGTGCTCGGGCACGGCGACGGCCAGCTCGCCCGCCTCGACGGCGGTGCTCACTGCGGCCTGGACTGCCTGGGAAAGCTCTGCGGGGGTCACGACGCCAAGCGTAGGCGAGAGGGGGAGGGCGCCCGCCACTCGGTTTGCCGGTTGAGACGTTGGACGCCGTCGCTCAGCCCCGATCGCTCCGGTCTGTTCGCCGAGGGCGAAACTCCTCGGCGGCCGCGCCCCGGCGGCCGAGCTCCACCAGCCGCCGCACCAGCGCGACCAGGTCCGCCGGGTCGAAGGGCTTGCCCAGGTAGCCGTCCACCCCGACCGACTCCCCCAGGTCCAGATCGGCCGGCGTGCAGGCGCTCACGATCGCGATCGGCAGCAGCCGGGTCCCCGGCGCCGCCCGCAGCCGGGCCGCCGTGCGCAGGCCGTCCAGCCGCGGCATCATCACGTCCAGCGTCACCACGTCGGGCCTCACCCGGCGGACCACCTCCAGGCACTCGGCACCGTCGGCGGCGGTCACCACCTCGAAGCCCTCCAGCTCCAGGTTGACCCTGATCAGCTGGCGGATCACCTCGCTGTCGTCCACCACGAGGACCCGCCCGGACACTCCCGACACCTCACCGAGGGTATCGGCGGCCCCGCCGCCCCGTCCGGCCTTTGCGCACTTCCACCGGCCCGCCCCGGCCGGCCGCCGCGGAAACCCGTGCACGGAGCACGCCCCGGGCCTGGTAGTGTTCTCCACGTCGAAGCGAACGCGACGACAACACCGAGCAAGCCCCCGTAGCTCAGGGGATAGAGCACCGCCCTCCGGAGGCGGGTGCGTAGGTTCGAATCCTACCGGGGGCACTTCGCGAGAAGTGCCGAAGAGGCCCAGGTCAGCGGGTAGTTACCGCCGATCTGGGCCTGATTCGTTTTCCGGCCGCGCCGGGGGCGCCAACGGGCGCCCGGAGCGGCGGAGTTGCCCCGGGCGCCGGGCGCGGGCCGTCGGGGCGTCAGCCGGCGACGGGGCCGGGCGCGGTGAAGGTCTCGGCGGGGCCGAAGTCGCCGAAGACCAGCGTCAGCACGTCCTTGCGGCCCTCGACGACCATCGCCTGCTCGACGTGACGGGTGCGGCCCTGCGCGTCGATCCACTGGTCGAGGTCGATGCCCGTGACGCCCGCCGAGGTCAGCATCCGGTGGGCCGCCGGGAGCGGCCCGGCGAGCTGCTCCACGCCGAGGTGGCCGGCGAGGTGGTAGGTCGGCACGCCGTCGGTGGTCTCCATGCCCTTGCGGGCGGACGCGCCCTGGGCGAGCAGCAGCCCGGCGTAACCGCCGTAGTCGAGGTCCGAGACCTCGACGGTCCGCGGGGTCTTCAGCCAGGTGCCCGTGGCGTCGTGCCCCCGCAGGTACTCGGCGTCCGCGGTGGTGACGGTCTCCCGGAGGTTTCCGTCCTCGTCCTTGAACTCCCAGCGGCCGGTGTACACGGTGTTGAGGTTGAACCGCGCCGTGATGGTGGAGGAGTCCCCGGCGTGGGTCGCCTTCACGGTGACCGCGTAGGGCTCCCCGGCCCCCTTCGCCACGGCCTCCGCGGGGTCGAAGGCACCCGCCGCGGCGGAACCGTCGTCCCCCTCGCAGCCGGTGAGCAGGGCGAGGACGGCGGCGGTGGCGGCGAGGACGGGAACGGTGGTTCGGCGCACGGTGGAACGGCCCCCCGGGGCATCGTGGACGATCTTTGCGCGCAGAGCGTCCCACAGGGCGGGCCCGGGGTCGAACGGGATTCCGGGCGGGCGGGGCCGGTCAGGACGAGGCGGCGGCGACGGCCTCGTCGCACAGGGCGGCGACGGTGTGGTCGAAGTAGGCGCTGTAGGAGGTGTCGTCGGTGTCGCCGCCCTCCTGGTGGCCTCCTATGGCGCCGACGACGTGGCCGGTGGCGGTGGAGATCCAGGGGCCGCCGCTGGTGCCGCCCGGGTAGTCGGGGCAGTCGACGACGCGCTGGAAGGTGCCCTGGCGGCCGGTGGTGTTGGTGCACAGCAGGGGCCGCTCGCCGCCGGCCGGGTAGCCGTAGAGGCGGACGGTGGTGCCGAACGGCTCGTCGGTGCCGAGGACGTTGCCTCCGACGACGTCCTCGATCCGCCGGCCGGCGTCGTCGACGGCGGTCTCCAGGACGGCGAAGTCCTCGTCCTGGTCGCCGTCCCGGGACCAGCCGGTGGTGGTGTGCACGGCGGTGACCCGCCAGGTGCCGTACGGGGCGCGGCCGTCGCGGTAGCCGGGGGCGAAGGTGACGCCGGCCGGGTCGTCGAGGCAGTGGGCGGCGGTGAGCAGCAGGTTGCGGGTGGGGCTGTGCAGCACGCTGGCGGTGCAGAAGTGGTTGCCGGCGCGCACGGCGCCGTTGAACAGGGCGCCGACGGTGGCCACTTCGGAGGTGGCCGGGGCGGCGGCGGTGGTGCCCGGCAGGTCGCTCGACGTGGGCGCCGGGGCGGGGGCGGGGGTCCGGGTGGCGGTGGGGGTCGGGGCGGGAACGGGCGTCGCCACCGGGCCGACGGTCACCTTCCGGGGCGCCGTGGCCGGGGCCGCCGTCGCCGCCGCGGTCCCCGGGGAGGCGACGGCGGTGGTCCGGGGGACGACGCTGTGGGTGCCGACGACCACGGCGGCCACGGTCAGCGCGGAGAGGGTGGTGGTGACCAGGGTCGGGGCCAGGTAGCGGCGTCGGGTGGTGCGGCGGCGGTGCTGGCCCATGCGCGGTCTGCTCCTTGCCCCGGTCGACGGCGGTACGGGATCCGACTATGGCGCCCCGAGCTGGGAAGGCCGTGATGCGCCGCTGGGAAGGCGATGAGAATTCAGCCGGTCGCCGCCCTGCCGCGGGGCCCGGACGGCGCCGCCGCGGCCGTGGGAGGTCGGGTGGCACGCGGGCGCCGCGGGCTTCATCGGGCGCGCTGGCGCTGGTGGGCCGGACTCTGCGCCTGGGTCTGCGGCGCCCGGGCGCCGACCGCGCCGGCCGCGCCGGTCCCGGCCTGCGCCGCGCCGGCCTCGGCCTGCGCCGCGCCGTCGGCGGCCCCGGCGGCCTCCCCCGGCGCCGGCCGGTGGTCGATCATCAGGAACGCGATCAGCGCGGCCAGCAGCAGGATGCCCATCGCCACCCAGGTGGCGACCACGTAGCCGTGCACCGCGCCCTCGGCCTGGACGGCGGGGTTGCCGGCACCGGCGGCGCGGGCGGCCAGCCAGCTCGCGGTGGCGCTGGCCGCGATGGTGTTCAGCAGCGCCGTGCCGAAGGAGCCGCCGACCTGCTGGGCCGAGTTGATGGTGGCCGAGGCCGCGCCCGCCTCGCTCGGGGCGACGCCGAGGGTGGCGAGGCTCATCGACGGCATGAAGATCAGGCCCATGCCGAAGCCGAGCAGCAGTTCGGCGGGCAGCACCATGCCGGCCCAGGGGCTGTCCACGTGCATCCGGGTCAGCCAGGCCATGCCGGCGGCGGCCAGCAGCAGTCCGGGGCCGATCAGGTTGCGGGACGGCACCCTGGTCATCAGCCGGGCCGCGAAGGCGGTCGAGCTGATCACGATGGCGGCGGTCATCGGCAGGAAGGAGACGCCGGACATGATCGGCGAGAAGTGCTTGATCACTTGCAGGTAGTAGGTCAGGAACAGGAACAGGCCGAACATGCCGATCATCGCCAGGCCGACCGAGAGGGCGCCGCCGCCCCGGTTCCGGTCGGCGACGATGTGCGTCGGCAGCAGCGCGTGCGGGGTGCGCTTCTCGACCAGCACGAACACCACCAGCAGCAGCACGCCGAGCGCCAGCGAGCCCAGCACCAGGGCGTCGCCCCAGCCCCGGGTGACCGCCTCGGACATGCCGAACACGATCGCGAGCAGACCGCCGCAGCCGAGCAGCGCGCCGGGCAGGTCCAGTCTGATCCGGGCGCCCTTGCCGATGTGGTCGCGCTCCAGCACGGAGAACGCCGCGAAGGCGGCCGCCACCGCGATCGGGGTGTTGACGAACAGGCACCAGCGCCAGTCGAGGTACTCGGTCAGCACGCCGCCGAGCAGCAGGCCGATCGCGGCGCCGCCACCGGCGATCGCGCCGAAGATCCCGAAGGCGGTGCTCCGCTCCTTGGGATCGGAGAAGGTCGTGGAGAGCAGGCCCAGCGCGGAGGGGGCCAGCAGCGCTCCGAAGGCACCCTGCAGGGCCCGGGCCGCGAAGAGCATGGTGGGTCCGTTGGCGCCGCCGCCGATCGCGGAGGCGAGCGCGAAGCCGAGCAGGCCGACGATGAAGACGCGTTTGCGGCCGAAGAGGTCGCCGAGCCGGCCGCCGAGCAGCAGCAGTCCGCCGAAGGCCAGCGTGTAGGCGGTGATCACCCACTGCCGGTCGGCGTCCGAGATGCCGAGGTCCTTCTGGGCCGACGGGAGGGCGATGTTCACGATGGTGATGTCGAGGACGATCATCAGCTGGGCGATGGCGATGACCGCCAGGGCCCACCAGCGGCGGGACTCCGCCGCCGCATGACCGGTGGGGGCTTGGGCTTGGGCAGACACTGGGGGAGCCTTTCCGGAGGGGTGCGGAGAGGTCACGCAGTCGCCTTCCAGCCAAACGCTCGGCGCGGCGAATGGCAAGGAAAAATCTGTACAAATCGGTAGAACCAGGACCAGCGAACCAGGGGCGTGGGACCACGGCAGGAGGCCCCCGGGACCGTTCCCGGGGGCCTCGCGCCGTGCTCGTCCGCGGCTACAGCGCCGACGGCTCCGCGACTACAGCGCCGACAGCTCCGCGACCAGGTCGTCCAGGCCCAGCGAGCCCTGCGACAGGGCCGCCATGTGCCAGGCCTTGAGGTCGAACACCTCGCCGCGCGCCTCGTGCGCCGCCCGGGCCGCCGCGCGCCCGCGCAGCCAGGCCCGCTCGCCCAGCTTGTAGCCGATCGCCTGGCCGGGCAGGCCCAGGTAGCGGACCAGCTCGCTGTCCAGGAAGTCGGCGGACAGCCCGCAGTACAGGCCGAAGAACTCCCGCGCGGCCTCCGGCGTGACCGGCTCCCCCGCGCGGTACGGCGAGTCCGCCGGGAACTCCAGGCCGGCGTGCATGCCGATGTCGACGATCACCCGCAGCGCCCGCATCATCTGCGCGTTGAGGTAGCCGAGCCGGTGGCCGGGGTCGGTGAGGTAGCCGAGCTCGTCCATCAGGCGCTCGGCGTACAGCGCCCAGCCCTCCAGGTTGGCGCTCACCCCGCCCAGGCTCACCTGGTAGGTGGAGAGCCGGTCGGCGACGTAGTTCCACTGCGCGAGCTGCAGGTGGTGGCCGGGGACGCCCTCGTGGTACCAGGTCGAGACGAGGTCCCACTCGGGGAAGCGCTCCCGGCCCAGCAGCGGCAGCCAGGTCCGGCCGGGGCGGCTGAAGTCCAGCGACGGGGCGGTGTAGTACGGCGCGGCGGCGCTGCCGGCCGGGGCGATCCGGGACTCGACCCGGGTGATCGGCTCGGCCAGGTCGAAGTGGGTGCCCTGGAGGTCGGCGATCGCGGAGTCCATCAGGCCCTGGAGGAACTCACGGGCGGCCTCGGCGCCGGTCCGCGCGGGCCCGTCGGTCTCCAGCCACTTCATCGCCTCCATCGGTTCGGCGCCGGGCCGCACCCGGTCGGCCTCGACCCGCATCTGGGCGAGCAGGTCGTGGAACTCCCCCCAGGCCCAGGCGTAGGCCTCGTCGAGGTCGAGGTCGGCACCGGACCAGTAGCGCACCCAGCGGCCGTAGCGCTCGCGGCCGACGGTGTCGGGGGCGCCGGCGGCGGCCGGCCCGTAGACGTCGCGCAGCCAGTCGCGCAGCGCGGCCAGCGCCTCGGCGGCGGCCACGGCGTGCCCGGCCAGTTCCTCGCGCAGCGCCTCCGGGGCCTCCTGGACGAGGCCGCCGAACCAGCCGCCGGGAACGTCCCCGGCCAGCCACTCGCCGAGCTGGCCGGTCACCGTGGTGACCTGGCGGGGGCCGGAGAGCAGACCGCGCTCGATGCCCTCGGCGAGGGTCGCGCGGTACCCAGTGAGCGCCTGCGGCACCCGGGCCAGGCGGCGGCCGAGGATCCGCCACTGCTCCTCGGTGTCGGTGGGCATCAGGGTGAAGACGTCACGGAGATTGTGGACCGGGGAGCCGAGGTTGTGGACGGCCCGGTACCGCTCGCCCGCGTCGTGGACGGCGAGTTCGGCGGTGAGCCGCTCGCGCAGCAGGCGGGCGCAGCGCCGTTCGGCCTCGTCCCGGGGGGTACCGGCCGCCTCGGCGGCGTCGAGCGCCGCCTCGGCCTCGTCGAGCCGGGCCAGGACGGAGCGGCCGAGTCCGGCGATCGCCTCGGCACCGGCCGGGGAGAGATCGGGGAGGCGGTCGTCCTCGGGGTTCAGGCCCAGGTACACCGCGGTCAGCGGGTCGAGCTCGGCAAGGTCCCGGACATAGGCGTCGGCGACACTGCGGGGTGTGGTGCCGTCGGAGCTGATCAGTTCAACCATTCCGACATCATGGCGTGGCCCGCGCGGTTTGCAAGCCCCTACCGGGTGGCATGGACCGGCCAATCAGCGTCCGGCCGGACGGGGCTGCCCGGGTGGACCGGACTGCCGCCGACGGCGCAGGGCCCGGCCCGGGTCCCAGCGGGGCCGTCCGCGTGCGAACGGGAAGAAGGCGAGCCCGATCAGCGCGGCGGTGAAGTGCCCGAGGTCCGTGAAGGTGTGCGAGAACACCAGCGGCACCAGGTAGAAGACCACCACCCCGCCGCCGTACAGCCACCGCCAGCGGCCGGCGAACCGGTGGGTGAGCACCCCCGCCACCCCGGCCAGCGCGTAGGAGACGCCGACGTCCACCGTATCGGCCATGCTGCGCTGCAGGGTGCCGCGGACGATCCCCCAGGCCACCACGCCCTCGCTCACCAGGGTCGCCAGCACGTGCGCGGTGGCGGCCACCGTGAACCAGCGGGCAGTGCCCAGCCAGCGCTCGGCGTTGGCGTGGACCAGCGTGAACAGCACGGCGTACAGCGGCCAGCTCGACGTCTCCGTCCACAGCGCGCTGGCCACCAGGGCGTGCACCGGGCGCGAGCGCAGGTGCTCCAGATTGGTCGAGCGGGCGGCCAGGAACCAGTCCAGGGTGCGCGGGTCCGTCCGCGCCACGACGAAGCTGGTGACCGCCAGGACGAGCAGCCACAGGTAGGTGCCGGGCGCCGAGCGGACCCACGCCAGGAGCGCGCGCGGCACCCCGCGCAGCCGGCGCGCCCGGGGCGGCCGTTGCAGCGTCTGCGCCATCCGGCGGGCCTCCTCGGTGCGGCGGCGTGGTGCGTCCCATCCTCGGGCGGGGCCCGGCGGGCCGCCTCCCGGCACGGGCGTCCGGCCGGGTGGAACGGCCCGCCGGGGCGGTCCGGCGGACCGCCCCGCAGCCGGCCGGGCCGGGCCCCGGACGGGCGCAAACGCCCGTTCGGAAGATCGGTGCAGACCCGGCTCCGATCCGGCCCGGGGCGGTTACGCTGACCGCCATGGAAGCCAGCCCAGCGTCCGTCCCGCCCGCCCCCGAACCGGCCGCCCGGCCGCGGCGCGCCGGGTACCGGCGGCTACCGGTGCAGCAGCGGCGCGAGCAGCTGATCGCGGTGGCGCTGGAGCTGTTCGCCCACCGGCCGCCCGAGGAGGTCGGGCTGGACGACGTCGCGGAGGCCGCCGGGGCGTCCCGGCCGCTGGTCTACCGCTACTTCGCCGGCGGCAAGCAGCAGCTGTACGAGGCCGCGCTGCGCAGCGCGGCCGAGGAGCTCACCGACCGCTTCACGGTGCCGCCCGCCGGCACCCCGACCCAGCAGCTGTCGGCCGTGCTGGAGCGGTACTTCTCCTTCGTCGCCGAGCACGACGCGGGCTACTCGGCGCTGCTGCGCGGCGGGTCGGTGGTCGAGACGGCCCGCACCTCGGCGATCGTCGACGACGTCCGGCGGGCGGCACTGCGCCGGACGCTGCGCCACCTCGGGGTGCGGCAGGCCGGGCCGCGGCTGACGCTGCTGGTGCGCTCGTGGATCGCGGTGGTCGAGGGGGCCTCGCTGAGCTGGCTCGACGAGGGCCGGGCGCTGCCGGTGGACGAGCTGCGCGAGTGGCTGGTGGACCAGTTCGTGGCGATGGCGGCGGCGACGGCGCTGCACGACCCGCAGACCGCCGAGGTGCTGACCGCGCTGCTGGCACTGGAGGGCCCGGACTCACCGCGCACGGCGCGGCTGCGGGCGGCGCTGGACCCCGTCGGGCCGTCCCGCTGATCAGCCCGGGGCGAACAGGCGCGTGGACGGCCGCCCCGCGGTACAGGATCCGGCCATGGAGCTCATCCGCATACGCCCCGACCTGACCGTCATCACCCTGGACTTCGGCACCGCCTACCTCTGGCGCGACGAGGACGGCGCGCTCACCCTCGTCGACACCGGCATCGCCGGGCAGGCCGACGCGATCGAGGAGGCGGTCCGCGCCGTCGGCGCCGACCCCGCCGCGCTGCGCGGCATCGTGCTCACCCACCACCACGAGGACCACGCCGGCTCGGCCGCCGAACTCGCCCGGCGTCACGGCGCCGAGGTGACCGCCCACCGGCTGGAGGCCCCGGTGGTCCGCGGCGAGCAGCCGCCGAAGCCGTTCACGCTGAGCCCGTTCGAGCAGGAGCTGCGGGACGCCCTGCCGGCGCTGCCGCCCGCCCCGCCGTGCCGGGTGGACCGCGAGGTGACGGACGGCGAGGTGCTCGGCTTCGGCGGCGGCGCCGTGGTGGTGCACGTGCCCGGCCACACCGACGGGTCGATCGCCCTGCACCTGCCGCGCGCGGGGGTGCTGTTCACCGGCGACCTCGCCGCCAACGTCGGGCACCGGACCATGCCCGGCGTCTTCAACACCGATCCGGCGCTGGCCCTGGAGTCCTTCCACCGGCTGGCCGCGCTGGACGCCGAGACCGTGCTGTTCGGCCACGGCGAGCCGCTCGCCGAGGGCGGCTCAGCCGTGCTGCGCCGGGCCGCCGAGCAGCTCGGCGAGCACTAGCGGCGGCTCCTGCTCGGCCTCGGCGGCGGCGCTCTCGCGCTCCCAGCGCTCCAGGTCGCGCCCGACGTCCTCGCGGGCCCGCGGGTGGCCGTCCAGCACCGGCAGCAGCTCGCGCAGCAGCGCGACGGCCGCCCGCGGCCGGCCCGAGCGGGCCAGCCAGAGCGCCAGGTCGTGGCAGGTCCGCAGGGTGCGCGGGTCGGCCGGCCCGAAGGCCCGGGAGAACTGCGGGATCAGCGTGACCAGCTGTTCGACGGCCCGCTCGGGCGAGCCGGCCGCGCCGCGCCGCCAGGCGTCGTCGGCCTTCCGCCGCAGCGCCTCCGGGTCGGGGCCGAGCTCGCGCAGCCGGAGGCGGACCTCGGCGGCGTCGGCGGGCCGGTCCTCCGGGTTCTTGGCGAGCAGCTGGAGGATCAGCCGGTCCAGCGCCGGGTAGGGCGAACCGGGGGCCGGCGGCGGCTCGTTGACGTGCTTGTACATCATGCTCACCGGCGTGGTGGCGCTGAACGGGCGGCGGCCGGTGAACAGCTGGTAGAGGATCACGCCGAGCGCGTAGAGGTCGGCCCGGCCGTCGATGTGCTCGCCGGACCAGCACTCGGGCGCCAGGTAGGCCGGGGTGCCGATGACCACGCCGGTGGAGGTGAGCCCGCCGCCCTGCTGGGAGAGCAGCCGGGCGATGCCGAAGTCCAGCACCTTGGCCTCACCGGTGTCGGTGATCATGATGTTCTCGGGCTTGATGTCCCGATGCACCACGTCGCTGCGGTGCGCGGAGTCCAGCGCCTTGCAGACCTGCCGCATCCAGCGCAGGGCGACCGCCGGCTCCGGCCCGGTCCCGGCGCCCAGCAGCGCGGAGAGCGGGCGGCCCCGGACCAGCTCCATCACCAGGTAGTGCGTCCAGCGCGCGCCGTCCTGCACCCGCCCGTAGTCGTACAGGGTGACGATGTGCGGATGGGACAGGCCCCCGACGGTCTTGGCCTCGCGGATGAACCGGCCGACCGCCTCCTCGTCCCCGGCCTTCTCCTCGGAGAGCACCTTGAGCGCGACCGCGCGCCCGATGACCTCGTCGTGGGCGGCCCAGACCACGCCGAACCCGCCCCGGCCGAGCTCCCGCTCCAGCCGGTAGCGGCCGCCCACGACATCGCCCGCCTTCATGCCTTCCCCCACCAAGTCCGCCGGAACCGAACAGCGTTCATCCTGACCGGGTCAGGGTAGCGGCGGGCAGGGGCGTTCGGGTGAACTACCCGGGGCCCGGTCCGGGGCCTACGTCTTCGGCAGGCCGACCGGGTTGATCTCCGAGGTCTGCACGGCCTCGGCGTCCAGGCCCCAGCGCTTCAGCACCTGCCCGTAGGTGCCGTTGCCGATCACCTCGTTGATCGCCCCGTTCAACGCCTTGACCAGGCCGTTGTCCTTCTTGGTGGTGGCGCCGATCTTGCCGAGCACCGCGGCCCCGGCGCCCGAGTAGGTGCCGATCACCTCGGTCTCGCCGGTCTGCACGGCGTGGAAGGCGGTCACCGGGTTGGGGCCGACGTAGATGTCGATCCGGCCGGAGGAGAGCGCCAGGTAGTAGTCCGAGGAGCTCTGGAAGTACTTGATGTCGGCCGGCTTGAGGCCGTTGCGCACGTTCTCCTCGTTCCAGGCGACGAGCAGCTTCTCCTGGTTGGTGCCGGAGCTGACGGCGACGGTCCGCCCCGCGATGTCCTTGGGACCGGTGACCTTCCAGCCGGTGCCCTTCTTCGCCTCGAAGCCGAGGATGTCCAGGCGGTAGGTGGCGAAGTCGTACTTCTCCTTGCGGGCCTCGGTGACGGTGATGTTGGAGAGGCCGACGTCGTACTTGCCGCTGTCCAGACCGACGAAGATGTTCTCCCAGGAGACCGGGTTGAACTCGATCTCCAGGCCGAGCACATTGCCGATCAGCGAGGCGAGGTCCGGCTCCACCCCGATGATGGTCCGGTCGTCGTTGGCGTAAAAGTCCAGCGGCGGCGTGGTGCCCAGCGAGTCGACCACGGTCAGCTTGCCGCGCTTTCTGATCTCCTCCGGCACCAGCGCCGCGATGGCCTCCACCTTGGGCGTGGTGACCCGGTTCTGCTGGGGCGTCAGGTTCACCGTGGCGCCGTTGGGCGCGGTGCTGCCCTTCGCGGGGGCGAGGTCCGCCGCGACGTCCGAGGAGCTGCCGCAGGCGGCCAGGGTGAGGGCGGCGGCGAGCGCGGCGGCGGTCACGAGGGCGCGACGGGGTAGGGACATGGCGGTACTCCTGCCGGTGAGAGGGAGGGGGGTGGTGCCGGTGAGGGGTTCGGCGGGTCAGAGGACCTTGGCCAGGAAGGCCCGGGTCCGCTCGTGCTGCGGTTCGTCGAGGACCGCCCGGGGCGGGCCCTGCTCGACCACGACGCCGCCGTCCATGAAGACCACGGTGTCGGCGACCTCGCGGGCGAAGCCGATCTCATGGGTGACCACGATCATCGTGGTGCCGCTGCGGGCGAGGTCCTTGACGACGTCCAGCACCTCGCCGACCAGCTCCGGGTCGAGCGCCGAGGTCGGCTCGTCGAACAGCAGCACCTTCGGGTCCAGCGCCAGCGCCCGGGCGATCGCCACCCGCTGCTGCTGGCCGCCGGAGAGCTGGCGCGGGTAGGCCTGCGCCTTCTCGGCCAGGCCCACCCGTTCGAGCAGCTCCAGCGCCCGGGCCCGGGCCTCGGCCTTCGGCCGGCGCAGGGCGCTGACCGGGGCCTCGGTGAGGTTCTCCAGCACGGTCAGGTGCGGGAAGAGGTTGAAGTTCTGGAAGACGAAGCCGATGTTGGTCCGCTGCCGCAGGACCTCGCGCTCCTTGAGCTCGTGCAGCCGGTCCCCGGAGCGGCGGTAGCCGATCAGCTCGCCGTCGATCGCGACGAAGCCCCGGTCCACCTTCTCCAGGTGGTTGATCGAGCGCAGCAGGGTGGACTTCCCGGAGCCGGACGGCCCGAGCACCACGGTCACCGAGCCGGCCGGCACGTCGAGGTCGACGCCGCGCAGCACCGCGTTCGCCCCGAAGCTCTTCCACAGGCCGCGCACCTGCACCATGGGCGCCGGCGCGGGCACCTCGGCCCGCTCGCCGGCGGTTTCCTCGACGAGGGTGGTCACGAGCGTCCTCCGGTTGCGGTGGTGGCGGCGGTGGCGGTGCGGGCACGCAGGCCCCGGACGAACGTCCGGGCCCGCTGGAGCGGGGTGGGCGGCGGCGTGCGGTCGGCGCCGCGGGCGAAGTAGCGCTCGACGTAGTACTGGCCGATCGACAGCACGGTGGTGAGCAGCACGTACCAGACGGTGGCGACCATCAGCATCGGCACCACCCGGCCGGTGCGGCCGTACACCACCTGCACCTGGTAGAAGAGCTCGCCGATGGCCATCACATAGACCATCGAGGTGCCCTTGAACAGCGAGATCACCTCGTTGGCGGCGGCCGGCAGGATGCCCCGCATGGCCTGCGGCAGGACGATCCGCCAGGCCTGCCGCCAGCGCGGCACGCCGAGCGCGGTGGCGGCCTCGCGCTGGCCGGGGTCGACGGCGATCACGCCGCCGCGGATGATCTCGGCGGCGAACGCGGCCTGGTGCAGCCCGAGGCCGATCACCGCCGCGCCGAGCGCGCCCATCACGCCGACCGTCTCGAACTCCCCGAAGGTCGGCCCGAACGGGATGCCGAAGCCGAACCGCCGGTAGAGGTAGGAGAGGTTGAACCAGAAGACCAGCTGGACGATCAGCGGGATCGAGCGGAACACCCAGACGTAGGCCCAGGCGACGGACCGCAGGACGGCACTGCGCGACAGCCGCATCGCGGCCACCACGGCGCCCAGCGCGAAGCCCAGCACGGTGCCGTAGAGGGTGAGTTCGACGGTCCGCCCGACCGCCCGCAGGATGGCGTCGGCGGAGAAGAACAGCCGGAAGGTGGCCCAGTCCCAGCCGGGGTTGGTGGCCAGGCCGTGGGCGAACTGGGCCAGCACGACGAGGGTGGCGAGGCCGGCCGCCCAGCGCCACGGGTGCCGGGCGCGGACGGTGCGCAGCCCGGCCAGCTCGCCGAGGTCGAGCGGGGCGCCCGGGCCGGCGGCCGCGGCGGGCGCGGGTCTGCCGCCGGGTTTCGCGAGGGGTTCGGTGGTGCCGGTGACGGTGCTCATGGGGGACTCCTCCCAAGGGGCCCTGGACAGGGGGTCGCGGATGCGCGGACGGTCACTTGTGCTCGGGAGGGCTGATCCGGGACTCCTCCACGGCCGAGTCCGTCACCCCCCACTTGCGGAGGATCCGCTCGTACGTCCCGTCCTTGATCAGCTCGTTGACGGCCGCCTGGAACGCCGGGGTGAGCGGGGAGCCCTTCTTGAACGCGAAGCCGACGTCGAGGCGGTGGAACTCGCCGAGGAAGCGGGTGCCCGCGGCCTCCTGGGCCGCCTCGTAGCGCAGGCCGTTGATGGTCGACATGACGATGTCCACCCGGCCCTGCTGGAGGCTGGTCAGCCGGGCGCCGTTGTCGCTGAACGCCTTCACCTCGTAGGGCTTCTTGCCGGCGTCGGCGCAGACGCTCTTCTTCGCGTTGAGCGTGGTCTCGAAGGTGGTGCCGGCGCCGGTGCCGATGGTCAGCCCGCAGAGCTGGACCAGATCGGTGACCGGCTGGATCGAGGTGTTGTCCTTCTTGACCGCGAAGCCCTGGCCGTCGTCGATGTAGGTGACGAAGTCGATCGTCTTCAGCCGGGCCTCGGTGACCCCGAAGTTGCCGGTGCCGACGTCGTACTTGCCGCTGCCGAGCGCGGGCAGGATGGTCTCGAACGCCGCCTCCTCGCGCTGCACGGTCAGGCCGAGCACCTTGGCCACCGCATCGGCGAAGTCGATGTCCAGGCCGGCGGCCTTCTTGGTGGCCTGGTCGGAGTAGAAGGCGGAGGGCGGGGTGCCGATCGAGACGCCGAACTTGACCGTCCCGGCGGTCCGGACGTCGGCGGGCAGCAGCGCGGCGGCGGTGTCCGACTTCTTCAGACCGGAGACGAGGTCCTCGGCGGCGGCGGAGACGGCCTGCTGCCCCGGGCCCGCCGCGGCCACCGGCTTCGGGTCCGACCCGCACGCGGCCAGCGCCAGGACCGGCAGCAGGGCGGTGGCCGCGAGCAGGCGGCGGCGGACAGTGGTGGTTCTCACGGGTACGGGTGCCTTTCGGGGTGGGTCAGTGGAGGTGCTTCTCGAACGGCAGCGGGCCGATGGTCAGCGGGTCCGCGGAGACGTCGAACAGCGGGGTGTAGCCGTTGGCCAGGTAGAGCCCGCGGGCCTCGGGCTGGCGCGGGCCGGTGGTGAGGTAGAGCCGGCGGTAGCCCGCCGCGGCGGCGGCCCGCTCCAGCTCGGCCAGCACCCGGGTGGCCAGGCCCCGGCGGCGGTGCGCCGAGTGCGTCCACATCCGCTTGACCTCGGCCGTCCCGGCGTCGAGGCGCTTGTACGCGCCGCCCGCCACCGGCGCACCGCCCTCCAGCAGGAGCAGCAGGACGCCGCCGTGCTGTTCGGCCCAGCTGTCCGCCGGGTAGCGGGTCATCTCCTCGTGCGCCTCGGGGCCGTAGCGGCGGACGTACTCCTCGGTCAGCTCGCGCACCAGCGGCTCGGCGAGCGGGTCGTCGATGTGCACCCGGCGGACCTCGAAGCCGAGCGCCGTCGCACCGCTCGCGCCCGTCACGCCTGGACCGCGATCAGCTGATGCCGGTCGTGCTCGGCGCGCTCGGCCCGCCCGGCCTCGGCGGCCGCCTTGGCGGCGTCCCGCTTGGCGACCTCCTCGCGGACGATCGGGATCACGTACCGGCCGAAGTCGACGGCGTCGTCGACCAGGTGGTAGCCGCGCGCGGAGAGGATGTCCACGCCCAGGTCGTAGTAGTCGAGCAGCGCCTGGGCGACCGTCTCCGGGGTGCCGACCAGCGCGTTGGAGTTGCCCGCCCCGCCGGTGGCGGCGGCGGTCGGCGTCCACAGCGCCCGGTCGTAGCGCTCGCCCGCCTCGGCGATCTCCAGCAGGCGCTGGGAGCCGGTGTTCTCGGGGGCCGCGGCCCCGGCCGGGCGGCCGCGGCGGATCAGCTCGCCGCCCTCCCGGCGCGCCCGGATCGCGGCCACCGTCCGGTGCGCCTTCTCCCAGGCGAGCTCCTCGGTCGGCGCGATGATCGGCCGGAACGCCACCTGGATCCGCGGCAGGTCGCTGCGCCCGGCGGCCCGGGCCGCCTCCTTCACCCGCTCGATCTGCTCGGCGGTGCGGGCCAGCGGCTCGCCCCAGAGGCAGTAGACGTCCGCCTCGGCGCCGCCGGCCGCGTAGGCCGCCGCCGAGGAGCCGCCGAAGGAGACCCCGGGGCGCGGCTGCTGCACGGGGAAGACGTCGGAGACGAAGTCCCGGAAGCGGTAGTGCGCGCCCTCGTGGTCGAAGGGCTCCCGGCTGGTCCAGGCCTTCTTGACGATCCCGATGTACTCCCTGGTCCGGTCGTACCGCTCGTCCTTGGTGAGGAAGTCGCCCTCGCGCTGCTGCTCGTGGTCGTTGCCGCCGGTGATGAAGTGGACGGTGAGCCGGCCCTCGCTGATCCGGTCCAGGGTGGCGAAGGTCTTCGCGGCGAAGGTCGGGTACGAGACGTTCGGGCGGTGGGCGAGCAGGATCTGCAGGGTGTCGAGGCGGGCGGCGACGAACGCGGCGGCGGGCGCCGGGTCGGGGGCGCCGGAGCCGTAGGCGAACAGCACGCGGTCCCAGCCGTGGTCCTCGTGGGCGCGGGCCAGCCGCAGCGTGTAGTCGCGGTCGAACGCGGCGGTGGTGCGCGCGGTGGTCTCGGTACCGTCGGCGGTGGCGGCGATGCCGAGGAATTCGACGGGCATGGTGGCGGAGCCTTTCGGGTCGTGCGCAGTCCGGTGGGCTGCGGGTGGGCAGGCCGGAGGAGGCCCTGGCGGTGCGGCGGGCCGGGCCGTGGTGCGGGGAGAGCGGCGGCGGGCACGTGACGGCCCGCGGGCGGACGGGGGAACTGCCGGAGCACAGCGCGGTGAGGAGGGGAGGAGGGGCGGCGGCAGCGCGCGACCGACGAGCCGTCAGGACGTGACGGCTCTCCCGGCCCGGGACGGGGCACCGAGGGAGGTCCCCGCGAGGGAGGACGGGGCCGGACGGACGGCCCGCTGCCGGGTCAGCCGCGACACGCCGCGGACCACACCCGACCGAAGTCGATGTGGTCGCGGGTGACCAGGGGCTGCTCGGCGTACATGGCCTCAAGTTGAGCAGCGAACCGCGCACGGCGTCAACCACCCTCCATTGCCACCGTGTTGCGATCTCCTGTCGCCCCGCGAAGCCTCCCGGGACCCGGCCCGGACCGGGCTTCCCGCCCTTGACACCCGCCGCTCGCTCACGCGTACGATCGCGGCCGGAGTGCAGTGCACCGCCGGCCGTGTTGAGGGACGCGGGCCGGCCGCAACGGCCGTACGTGACCACGCCGTACCCCGCCCCGTGCGCCCGCGCGCCTCCCCGCGTGCGCGCACCTCCGCCCTCCCGCCTGGAGCCCGAGCATGGCCACCCCGCCGGACGTCCTGCCCGCCCCCGCCCGCCCCCTCACCGGGTCCGCCGCCCCGCCGTCCGCGGCCGCGCCCGACGCCGCGGCCGCCACCGCCCGGATCGTCCCCCGCCGCCGCCCCGGCCAGTGGGTCTCCGCCGCCGTCGCCCTGCTGGTCTTCGCGATGGTGGTCAACTCGCTGGCCCGCAACCGGGCGTTCCAGTGGGACGTGGTCGCCGACTGGTTCACCGCCACCTCCGTGCTGAACGGCCTGACCCTGACCCTCTGGCTGACCGCCGTCACCCTCGGCCTCGGCTTCCTGCTCGGCACCGTCCTCGCCACCATGCGGCTGTCCGCCAACCCGGTGCTGCGCACGCTCAGCTGGGTCTACATCTGGATCTTCCGCTCCACCCCGGCGCTGGTGCAGCTGCTGCTCTTCTTCAACATCGGCGCCCTCTACCCCACCCTCGGCCTCGGCATCCCGTTCGGCCCGGAGTTCCTCACCGTCCGCACCGTCAACCTGTTCGGCCCGACCCTCACCGCCGTCGTCGGCCTGACCCTGCTGGAGGGCGCGTACGCCGCCGAGGTGGTGCGCGGCGGCATCCTCTCCGTCGACCGCGGCCAGCTGGAGGCCGCCTCCGCGCTCGGCCTCGGCCGGTGGCGGGTGCTGCGCCGGATCGTCGTCCCGCAGGCGATGCGCTCGATCGTGCCGACCGCCGGCAACATGCTGATCAGCGCGCTCAAGGGGACCAGCATCATCAGCGTGCTGGCCGTCTCCGACCTGCTCTACTCGGTCCAGCTGGTCTACCTGCAGTCCTACCAGGTCATCCCGATGCTGATGGTCGCCACCATCTGGTACATCGTGATCACCACCGTACTGTCCGTCGGGCAGTACTACGTGGAGCGGCACTACGCGAAGGGCGCCACCCGCGAGGGGCTGCCGCCCACCCCGCTGCAGAAGGCCCGCGCCGGGTACCGGCGGCTGCGCGCCGCCGCGTCCGCGCCCACCGGCCTCCCCGGGGAGGCCGGCCGGTGAGCGCCGTCCTGGTCATCGTCGGCGCCGGGCCGCGCGGCACCGGCGTCCTGGAGCGGATCGCCGCCAACGCGCCCGAACTGCTGCCCGCCGACCGGCCGCTGCACATCCACCTGGTCGACCCGCACCCGCCCGGCGGGGGCCGGATCTGGCGCCACGAGCAGTCCCCGCTGCTGCGGATGAACTCGATGGCCGAGGACGTCACGATGTTCACCGACGAGCGCTCCACCATCGACGGACCGGTGCGCCCCGGCCCCTCGCTGGCCGAATGGGCCGCCGCGGTCGAGGAGTTCGCCCCGTACCGGGAGATCGCCGACCCGGACGTCCGGGACGAGCTGCGCACCCTCGCGCCCACCGACTTCCCCACCCGGCGGGCCCAGAGCGCCTACCTGGACTGGGTGTTCCGGCGCGCCGTCGCCGACCTTCCGCCGCACGTCACGGTCACCGTCCACCGGGACACCGCGCACCGCGTCGAGGGCCCGGCCGACGGGCCGCAGCGGGTCCACCTCACCGACCGGGTGCTCACCGCCGACCACGTCGTGCTCACCCTGGGGCACCTCGACTCCGCCCCCGACCCCCGGTACGCCGCCGACACCGCCTTCGCCGACCGGCACGGCCGCGTCCACGTCCCGCCCGCCTACTCCGCCGACGCGACCGCCGAGCTCGACCGCATCGCCCCCGGCGAGCACACCGTGCTGCGCGGTTTCGGGCTCGCCTTCGTCGACCTGGTCTCCCTGCTCACCGAGGGCCGCGGCGGCCGCTTCGAGCCGGACGGCGCGGGCGGCCTGGTCTACCGCCCCTCCGGCCGCGAGCCCGTGCTGCACGTCGGCTCCCGGCGCGGCGTGCCCTACCACTCCAAGACCGACTACCGCCTCCAGGGCCCGCGCCCGCCGCTCCCCCGCCACTTCGACGCCGCCGCCGTCGACGCCCTGCTCGACCGCCCCGGGCCTCTCGAACTGCGCCGCGACGCCTGGCCGCTGATGGCCAAGGACATCGGCTTCGGCCACTACCACGAGCTGTTCCACGCCCACCCCGCACGCACCGCCCTGCCCTGGGCGGAGTTCCTGGCCGGCTACGACGCCCTCCCCTGGGCGTCCCCGGAGCTGCACGCCCTCGTCGAACGGGCCGTCCCCGACCCGGCCGACCGGCTCGACCTCGAACGCCTCGACTTCCCGCTCGCCGGCCTCGAACTCGGCTCCGCCGAGGAGCTCCAGCAGCACCTGCGCCGCTACATCACCGAGGACGCCGACCGCCGCGCCGACCCCGCCCACAGCGCCGACCTCGGCGCCTTCCTCGCCCTGCTCTCGCTCTTCGGCCAGCTGCCCCGGCTGCTCGGCTCCGGCCGGCTCACCGCCCGCTCGGTGGCCGAGGAGGTCGACGAGTGGTTCTTCGGCTACTTCAGCTACCTCGCCTCCGGGCCGCCCGGCTTCCGGCTGCGCCAGCTGCTCGCGCTCTCCGAGGCCGGGGTGGTCCGCTTCCTCGGTGCCGGCATCCGGGTCGAGCGCGACGAGGCCGGCGGCACCTGGCGGGCCCGGGGTGCCACCGTGCCCGGCCACAGCGTCACGGCCACCGCGCTGGTCGAGGCGTACCTGCCCAAGCACGCGCTGGCGCGCACCCGTGACCCGCTGCTGCGCGACCTGCACCGCACCGGGCGGATCACCGAGGAGGTCGTCACCGACCCGGAGTACACCCACCGCTCGGGCCTGCTCACCATCCGCCCCGGGGACAGCCGGGTGCTCGACCCGGCCCTCGACGGTGACGCGCACCCCCGCCGCACCGCCCTCGGCCCGCACACCAGCCTGCGGGCGGCCGCCGCCTTCGCCCGCCCGCGCACCGACTCGCCCGGCTTCCGCCAGAACGACGCCGCCGCCCGGGCCCTCCTGTGCGCCCTCGCCCGCGCCGACTCGGCGGTGCCGGCGTGAGCGCCGGGCCGCCGGGCGCGGCGTCCGGGCGGGGTGCCCGGGTGCGGCGTCCGGGCGGGGCGTCCGGGCGGGGTACCCGGGTGCGGCGGGCCCGTCACGGGCCGTAGATCTCCTCCACCAGGTCCTCGGCCGTGACGTGGTCCGGCGCGGAGAGGATCCAGTCGCCGACCTGCTTGATCCCGGTGCCGCGCTCCAGCGCCGTCAGGCACGCGTTGGCCTCCTGGTCCGAGGCGAAGTCCCAGGCCAGCAGGCGGTGGATCAGCAGCAGCGCCTCCCCCGGGTGCATCTGCGGCCGCCGGCCGGGCCGGGCGCGCCCGGCCGGGGCCGCGGCCAGCCGCTGCTGGTAGCCGGCGAGGTCCTGCCAGGCCTGGAGGGTGGCCGGGTGCTGCTCGCCGAGGGTGCGGGCGAGGTCCGGCAGCAGGGTGCGCAGCTGGAGCACCGCGCCGTCCAGGTCGCCCCGGTTGGCCGTGTACACCGCCAGGTCGTGGCGTGCCTTGAGCACGCGCGGGTCGTGGGCGCCCCAGGTCGCGTGCAGGTCCGGGAGCAGTTGGCCGAGCCGGCGCAGCGCGCTGACCGTCTCGCCGCTCTCCCCGATGCACCACACCAGGTGGTAGCGGGCGGCGAGGGTGTCCGGGTCGGTCCGGCCGAGGGCGAGCCCCATGTCCTCGGCCACCGTGGAGAGCAGTCTGATCGCGCCGCCGAGGTCCCCGGCGCGGCTCAGGAACCAGGTGAAGTCGCGCCAGGCGTTGAGGGTCTGGCGGTCGCCGGCGCCGAGCGCGGCCACGGCCTCCTGGGCCACCGCCTGGAGCTGGACGGCGGACTCGCCGGCCGTCGCCGCCCGGAAGGCGGCGTTGCGGCGCTCGTGCAGCGCGGCCCGCACCTCCTCCTGCGACGGGGGTGGTGGGGACGGGGCCGGAGCCGGCGGGAGCGGAGGGGGCGGCGGCGCGGTCACCGGAGGAGCGGCCGGCGCAGGCGGCACGGGCCCCGGCAGCACCGTCCCCACCGCCCCGGCCGGCCGGCCCGCCTCCAGCGCCGCCAGCCGCCGCTCCACCGTCCGGGCGTCCGCCGGCCGCTCCCCCGGGTCCTTCGCCAGCAGCTCCGTGACCAGCCCCGCCAGCTCCGCCGGCAGCCCCGTAGACGCCCAGTCCAGCGCCGGCGGCGCCTCGTTCAGGTGCTGGTACATCAGCACCGGCGTCGAGTCCCCGCCGAACGGCCGCGCCCCGGTGCAGAGCTCGACCAGCACGCAGCCGAACGCGTAGAGGTCCGCCCGCCCGTCCACCCGGCCCCCGGTCCAGCGCTCCGGCGCCATGTACGCCGGGCTGCCGATGACCGTGCCGGTGGTGGTCAGCCCGCCCGCCCCGATGTCGAGCTGCGCGATGCCGAAGTCCAGCACCTTCACCACGCCCGCGTCGGTGACCATGATGTTCTCGGGCTTGATGTCCCGGTGGACCATCCCCGCGTCGTGCGCGGCGGCCAGCGCGGAGCAGATCTGCCGCCCCCAGCGCAGGCTCAGCACCGGGTCCGCCGGGCCGTCGCGGAGCACGGCGGTCAGGGTGCGGCCGATCAGCAGCTCCATCACCAGGTACGTCACCCGCCGGCCGGCCAGCTCGGCCTCGCCGAGGTCGTGCACGGTGACGATGTGCGGGTGGGAGAGGTTACCGGCCGCGCAGGCCTCCCGGACGAACCGCAGCGCCGCCTTCTGCTGGTCCTCGCCGTGGTGGTTGATGACCTTGACCGCCACCGGCCGCCGCATCCGGGTGTCGAAGGCCCGCCACACCACGCCGAACCCGCCCTGGCCCAGCCGCTCGATCAGCTGGTACCGCCCGTCGAGCACGTCTCCGACCATCACCCGCCCACCCCCGGCCCTGTCGCAGCATCCGCACTCTATCCGCGCCGGCCCGCCGTCCGCCCTCCCCCGTTCCTCCCCGCCCTCCCCCTTTCCTCCCCTGCCGCTCCCGGCCCCGCGGGTGCGAGGATGGCAGCAGGCGCCGCGACGAGACGGCGGCCCCCGCACCAGCCGAGGAGCGCAGTCATGGCCAAGCAGGCCCCGCAGAGCGACCCGGCGCAGGACGCCCCCGAGGTGTCCGCGCGCCAGCACTCGGCCGCCGGGCTGCCCGCCGTCGGCCACAGCCTGCGGATGGCCACCGAGCAGATGAGCGCCCGCCGCACGATCAGCACCCTGCTCAAGGTCAACCAGCCGGACGGTTTCGACTGCCCCGGCTGCGCCTGGCCGGAGCCGGGGAAGACGCACACCGCCGAGTTCTGCGAGAACGGCGCCAAGGCCGTCGCCGAGGAGGCCACCGAGCGCCGGATCCGCGCCGAGTTCTTCGCCGCCCACCCGGTCGCCGAGCTCGCCGAGCGCTCCGGCTACTGGCTCGGCCAGCAGGGCCGGCTCACCCGGCCGATGTTCCTCGACGAGGGCGCCACCCACTACACCCCCGTCTCCTGGGACGACGCCTTCGCGCTGATCGCCGAGGAGCTGCGCGCCCTGGACACCCCGGACGGCGCCGCCTTCTACACCTCGGGCCGGACCAGCAACGAGGCCGCGTTCGCCTACCAGCTGTTCGCCCGCCGGCTGGGCACCAACAACCTGCCGGACTGCTCCAACATGTGCCACGAGTCCTCCGGCTCGGCGCTCACCGAGACGCTCGGCGTCGGCAAGGGCAGTGTCAGCCTCAAGGACCTCTACCAGGCCGATCTGATCATCGTCGCGGGCCAGAACCCGGGCACCAACCACCCCCGGATGCTCTCCGCCCTGGAGCGGGCCAAGCGCGCCGGCGCGACCATCGTCAGCGTCAACCCGCTGCCCGAGGCTGGGCTGGAACGGTTCAAGAACCCGCAGCAGGCCCGCGGCCTGGTCGGCCACGGCACCAAGCTGACCGACCTGTTCCTGCAGATCCGGCTCGGCGGCGACCTCGCCCTGTTCCGCGCGCTCAACCAGCTGCTGCTGGAGGAGGACGCGGTCGACCACGCCTTCGTCGAGGAGCACTGCCACGGCTTCGAGGAGTTCGCCGCCGAGGCCCGGTCGACCTCCCGCGAGGAGGTGCTCGCCGCCACCGGGCTGCCCTGGTCGCAGATCGAGGAGCTGGCCCGCCGCGTCCTCGACTCCGAGAAGGTCATCGTCTGCTGGGCGATGGGCCTCACCCAGCACAAGCACGCCGTGCCGACCATCCGCGAGGTGGTCAACTTCCTGCTGCTGCGCGGCAACGTGGGCCGCCCGGGGGCGGGCGTCTGCCCGGTGCGCGGGCACAGCAACGTCCAGGGCGACCGGACGATGGGCATCTTCGAACGCCCCACCACCGCCTTCCTGGACGCGCTCGGCCGGGAGTTCTCCTTCGAACCGCCGCGCGAACACGGCCTGGACTCGGTCGACACCATCCGCGCCATGCGCGACGGCCGGATCGGCGTCTTCTTCGCGATGGGCGGCAACTTCGTCGCCGCCACCCCGGACACCGAGGTCACCGAGGCCGCGATGCGCCGCTGCCGGCTCACCGTGCACGTCTCCACCAAGCTCAACCGCTCGCACGTGATCACCGGCGCCCGCGCCCTGATCCTGCCCACCCTCGGCCGCACCGACCGGGACGTCACCGCCCGCGGCGCCCAGTTCGTCACCGTCGAGGACTCGATGGGCCAGGTCCACTCCTCGCGCGGCGGCCTGCGCCCGCCGGCCCCCGGCCTGCTCTCCGAGACGGCCATCGTCTGCCGCCTCGCCCGCGCCGTCCTCGGGCCCGGGGACACCGTGCCGTGGGAGGACTTCGCCGCCGACTACGACACCCTGCGCGACCGGATCGCCCGGGTCGTCCCCGGCTTCGAGAACTTCAACGACAAGGTCCGCCGCCCCGGCGGCTTCACCCTCCCGCACGGCCCGCGCGACTCCCGCACCTTCCCCACCGCCACCGGCCGGGCCAACTTCACGGTCAACCCGCTGACGGCGCCCGAGGTGCCGAAGGGCCGCCTGCTGCTGCAGACGCTGCGCTCGCACGACCAGTACAACACCACCGTCTACGGCCTGGACGACCGCTACCGGGGCATCAAGGGCGGGCGCCGGGTCGTCCTGGTCGACCCGGCGGACGCCATCGAGCTGGGGATCGCCGACGGCCAGTACGTCGACCTCGTCAGCGAGTGGACGGACGGCGTGGAGCGCCGCGCCCCGCACTTCCGCGTCGTCTACTACCCGGTCGCCCGCGGCGGCGCGGCCGCGTACTACCCCGAGACCAACGTGCTGGTCCCGCTGGACTCCACCGCCGACATCAGCAACACCCCCACCTCCAAGGCCGTCGTCATCCGCTTCGAGCCCGACAGCGGCGCCTGACCCGTCCTACGTGCGGTACGTCGCCCACCACTCCTCGAACGGCACGGCCCGGGCCGTCGCGGCGTCCCGGTACGCCCTGAACCGGGCCGCTTCGCCGGCGTCGGGGAAGCCGACGCCGAGGTACTCCCCGTCGTCGCCGTAGCGCGGCACCGCCACGGTCTCGTCGTCGAACAGCCAGAAGTCCGGCGCCTGCGGGACGGGGTTCTCCTGCTCGGTGACGTCCAGGACGTAGTACTCCTCGCCGGCCGGCACGTGCCGGACCCGTCCCCACGTGAGGTCCTCCTCGACGCAGGCACTGAGCGGGCGGGTCAGCACATGGACCCGGTACATGCGCTTCCCGGCCCGGCGGGCCGCCATCACGACCCTGGACCAGGCGCCCGTCCGGTACTCCTCCGGCCACGTCGAGCCGCACTCGCCCAGAACCTCCAGCCGGAACGCCTCCCGCCCGAACCCCGAGAACCGATCACCGGGCACAAAGGGTGAGGTCGACACGCCCAGCCTCCCCGAAGGACCACGCACACGAACGCCCGCCCTCCGCACCATCCCGCCCACCCCCACCCCGGGTCAACCCCCACCCGGCCCCCGCCACCCGACCCCACCGCCCCCATCGCCCCCCGCCCACCCCACCGGACAGGGCGGGGGCGGCTCCGAGGTGGGGTTGTGGGTGCGGGGGCAGGAGACGGCGGCGACGGAGCGCAGTTGCTGTCCGGGGGTCCAGTACGTCCACACCACGTCGTGGGGATAGCCGGCGAGGAAGGCACGGGCGTGATCGAGCCGGAGTGCTGCGGGGAGGTCGCCCTCCAGGCCAGGAGCGTCGGCGAGCTGCTTGCCGAGCCAGTCCAGGGTCTCGGCCGGTTCGGCGGTGGTGAGGCTGATCCGGTCGGCCGACTTGGCGAGCCAGTGCACGATCTCCAGGGGAGGAACGGGGCTGTTCCAGACCGGCCGCCCACCGTTGCGCGGTTCGGGCGGCCGCCGTTCGACGTCCTCGGGCCGCTTGCCGCCCACCCAGGCGTAGCAGTGCCAGTGAAGTGCGGGCCTGTGCCAGTGATCCATACGCGCCTACCCTTGGTGGATGGGTCGGCCCCGCCCCCAATTGGCGTGGGGGCGGGGCCGGTTCATTCGGGTGTGGTGGGTCAGACAGCCGTGTCGAACCGCGCCGGGTCGATCCCCGCCGCCGCCAGCTCGGCCGTGCTGAACCGCAGCTCCACACCCGGACGCTTGGTGTCGCCCATCACCCACAGCCCGCCCACGACGCCGGGCACCTCCCGCAGGGTCGCGCAGGTCTCGTGCTCCGACTGCTGGTTGCCCCCGCACGCCCGGTACGCGGTCACCCCGCCCGGAACCTCGATCCCGTACAGGTCGATGTGCTTCGACACTTCCGCCTCCCATGGATCGACGGGAGCCACGGTGGTTCCCGTCGAGCGGCCACCAACCTAGGGGCGGGAAGCCGGCACTACGACGCGGTTTCCTGTTCCCTCAAGAAGTCGTCCCGGATGCCTTCGACCAGGCTGCGCATTCCTTCCCCTGCCAGGGCCCCGGCCGCAAATCCGTCGAACTTTCGAACATAGGCATCGATGTCCCGCGGATCCGTGACCGTGATCTCGGCATGAACGGTCTCGACCGTGACCATGCGGTCGTCCCGGATGACGAAGGAATGCGCCGGCACGTCGGACTGTCGTGCGGCGAGCGGAACCACCCGAACGTCCACATGGGACATCCGGGAGGCGGAGACGATCCGGTCCAACTGCGCGGCCATCATGGCCGCCGGAACGAGACGCCATCGCAGGACCGGCTCGGTGATCACCAGCCGCAGCGTCTTGGTCGTGTCGTAGAGGGTCGACTGCCGCGCCAACCGCGCTGCCACGGCTCTCGACAGCTGCTCCTCACCGAGGCCTTTCCGCCCGAACACCGCCCGCACGTATTCCGGGGTCTGCAACAGGCCTGGGACGATGGAGGGCTGGAACACCCGAAGAAGCCCGGTGGTCTCGTCCAACGCCTTGATCTGCTGCTGCTTGCGATGGTGCCCCAGGCGCCGGACCAGTCGCCATGCCGTCGCCTCGGTGGCCTCCGCCCGCGCGGCAGCCATGTACTCGGCCTTGACCTCGTCCGAAACTCCTATGGCGGTGAGAATGCGCTCCACGTCCACGACGGTGGGCGCCACCCTGCCGGTCTCGATCTTGCTCAGCTTGCTCGCAGACATGACGGCGCCACGGGCGACGGCCTTGGCCTCCTTACCGGAAGCCTGCCGAAGTGCCCGCAGCGCCGCGCCGAGCTCCGTTCTGTTCACTCGCCGTACTGGGCCCACCAGTCCGTGAAGGGCACGGAGTGCGCCATCGCGGTGTCGCGGTAGGCCCTGAACTCGTCGAGCCGTGCGGCGTCGGGGTAGTCGGCGCCGAGGTACTTGCCGTTGCCGTCGTAGTTCATCGCGGCCACGGCCTCGTCGTCGAACAGCCAGAAGTCCGGCGCCTGGGGGATGGGGTTCTCCCGGTCTGTGGTGTCCAAGATGAAGAACTCCTCGCCAGCCGCCATGTTCCGGTGATACCCCCACGCGAGTTCGAAGCGGAGGTAGTCGGTGAGCGGGCGTGAGAGGACGTGGACCCGGTACATGCGCTTCCCGACGCGGGTGGCCTCGGAAACCGTGCCGACCCAACCGGCGCTCCGATAGTCCTCCGGCTGCTCCTTCCCGGCGAGGAAGGCGTGAAAGGCGTCCACCCCACCGGACTGGCTGTAGTCGTCCAGCGTCTCCAGCCGGAATGCCGCCCGTTCGAACGCCGAGAACCAGTCCCCCAAGGTTCTAGATGAGGTTGTCACGGACGGCCTTTCGGATGAGTTCGACAGGGATCTCGACCACTGACTCATGAGCTGGAATCCGGAGACCGTGCTCAGTGATCCGGTCCCCCTGGACGGCGAGGGTGCCACGATCCGTCAGGTACAACGTCGGGCAGTCTCCATCGTCACATGAACCTACAAGCCGCGTCAGTTCCACTGCCGCCTCCTCGGTGACCCGGTGTCACGACCATGGTCCCGAGACCCACAGCGGCCGACAAGAGGTTGCCGTTTCCAACACTGGAAACCACCCGCCCATGAATCCGTGGCCCCTCGCTCGCGGCCGAGCGAGGGGCCACCAGGTCAGGCGCGGCGTTCGAGTTCGTCGGCCTTGATGGCGCCAGAAAAGCCCGCGAAGGCGGCCGGGGCGGTGCGGAGGATGGCGTCGCTTTCGTCGGATTCCCTGAGCTCAACCAGGCCGGCCCCTGCACGGACCTCGACGCAGTTGGATTCCTCTCCGCTGAAGCTGGACTTCTGCCAAACAGGCTGTGACATGTGCGCCTTCCTTGGAAGGTGTCGGTGTTGAATCAGTCCCCATGAGTCGTGTTCGGCACGGGATCACAGGGCGCGAGAGGCATCCAGCGCCGGAACCGCAAGGGACTTGAGCTGCTCGAACTTCGAGCGGCAGGCTGTGACTTCCGCCGGTTCGCACCCTCCCCGACGGCACCCCCGAATACACCTGGATCGCCCACCAGGCCCGCCACTTCAGCCCCGAAACCAACCCCCACAACCACCAATCCCGCCGCATGCCCCACTGACCACCCGGAGTGGGAAGTCGGCCGGTCCGACTTCCCACTCCCAGCAGCACAGCACGGCTCCGGTGGCCCCTTGCAGGCAAAAGGGGCCACCGGAGTAGGAAGTCGGTGCCGTCGATTTCCTACTCCCCAGGCAGACCCTGAAGTCGTCGGCCGACCCGCCGAACCTCGGAGGCAGGAAGTCGGACGGGCCGACTTCCTACTCCGGCGGCGCGGCTCGGGTGGTGTTCAGTGACCCTCACAGGGCGCACGGGTCCACCGGAAGCAGCTGCCGCAGTGCACCCGGGAGTGGGAAGTCGGCCTCGTCGACTTCCCACTCCCGGGCTGTGGTCAGCGGCGCAGGCACCCCGCGGGCGAGACCCCCCCAGGGTCAAGGGACCGCCGCCGG
>NZ_JBHVTL010000020.1:0-188760 GCF_042884635.1 Kitasatospora sp. NPDC058115 | reverse complement strand
GCACCCGCCGACCCGGCCCCGGCGCCCGCGCGCTCCGCCGCCTCGGCGGCCGCCGCCGCAGCCGCCGCCAGCGCGGCGGCCTGCGCCAGCCGGGCCTCCTCGGCCCGCTGCAGCGCCTCCTCCGCCCGGCGCCGCTGCTCCTCGCGCGCCAGCTCGCGCTGCCGCTGGAGCTCCGCCCGGGCGGCCGCCTCCTCGGCGAGCCGCTTGCGCTCGGCCTCCTCGGCCGCCTTGCGCGCCTCCTCCTCGGCGCGGCGCGCGGCTTCCTCCTCCGCCCGGCGGCGGGCCTCCTCCTCGGCCTTCTTCCGGGCCTCCTCGGCCGCCTTGCGCGCGGCCTCGGCGGCGGCCCGCTCGGCCTCCTCCTTGGCCAGCCGCTCCTTCTCCGCCTGCTCGGCCCGCAGCTGCGCCAGCACCTCCTGGCGCTTGCGCTCGGCGGCCTCCTCCTCGGCGCGCTTGCGGGCCTCCTCCTCGGCCCGGCGCCGCGCCTCCTCGGCCGCCTTGCGCTCCTGCTCGGCGCGGGCGGCCTTCTCCTGCTCGGAGAGCGGCAGCTCGCGGTCGAGCCGGTGGCGGATCGAGGTGGTGACGACACCGGGGGCCTGGCTGCCGTCGACGACGAGGTAGCGCGCCGGGTCGGCGGCGGCGAGCGCCAGGAAGCCGGAGCGGACCCGCTGGTGGAACTCGGTCGGCTCGGACTCCAGCCGGTCCAGCGCCTCGGTGAAGCGCTCCCGGGCCCGGGTCGGGTCGACATCCAGGACGACGGTCAGGTCGGGCAGCAGCCCGCCGGTCGCCCAGCGCGAGATCCGGGCGACCTCGGTGGCGGCCAGGTCGCGGCCGGCGCCCTGGTACGCGATGGACGAGTCCATGTACCGGTCGGTGATGACCACCGCGCCGCGGGCCAGCGCCGGGCGGATCACGTTCTCGACGTGCTCGGCCCGGTCGGCCGCGTAGATGAGGGCCTCGGCGCGGTGCGACAGGCCGGTGTTGCCGACGTCCAGGACCAGCCCGCGCAGCCGCTGGCCGACCGGGCTGCCGCCGGGCTCGCGGGTGAGCACCACCTCGTGGCCCTTGCCGCGGATCCACTCGGCGAGCGCCTGCGCCTGGGTGGACTTCCCGGCGCCGTCGCCGCCCTCCAGGGCGATGAAGAACCCGGTGCCCGCCCGGTGCGGGGCCGGGCCGGTGGCGCCGCGCACCGCGTCGGCCAGGTCGCGGCCGAACGGGACGGTGCCGCGCCGGTCGTCGGTGCGCAGCAGCACGACGGCGGCCAGCACCAGGGTGAGCAGTCCGGCGGTGGCGACCGCGAGGGCCGCGCCGCCGTGGATGAAGGTGAACGCGCCGGGCTCGACCGTGCCGTACTCGACGTCCCCGTAGGCGGCGGCGATCAGCGGGACGCCGACCAGCGCGGCGCCGACGACGACCCGCAGCACCGCGTACAGGTGCTCGGTGACCTGCGGCAGCCGGACCTCCTCGACCTCCTGGGCGAGCAGGGTGCGGCCGGTGGAGATCACCACTCCGGCGGCCAGCGCGGCCAGCACGGTGAGCAGCAGGACGAGCACGAAGTCCGCCACCAGGCCGGCCAGGATCAGCGCGACGCCCTCGGTGATCAGGGCGAGCGCGAGCAGCCGGCGGCGGGAGAGCGCGGGCAGGACGCCCCGGGTGAGCCGGATGCCGAGCGCGGGGACGCCGGCGGCGGCCAGCGCCAGCAGGCCGTAGCCGATCGGCCCGGCGCCGTGCTCGACGGCGGTCAGCAGGGACAGCGCGGCGACCCCGGCCATCGTGGCGTACCCGGCGGAGACCGCGAAGGTGAAGTACGGGGCGGAGCCGGTGCGGCCCTTGGCGAGGGCGGGGCCGGGGGACGCGTCGGTCGGGGCGCGCAGGCCCCGCAGCGGCGGGACCGGCCGCACCCGGGCCGGGCCGCCGGGCAGCTCCTGGAGGTGGACCCGGGCGGCCGAGACGGCGAACAGGGCGGCCGCGCCGAGGGCGGCGAAGGTGGTCTGGTGGGCGCGCAGCCAGTCCGAGCCGAGAGCGGCGAAGACGTTGTTGAGCAGCGTCAGCGCGACCAGCGCGGCGGCGCCGAGCGGCACGGTGGCCCAGCCGGTGCGGTGGTCGAGGGTGCGGACGGTGTCCAGGTTGGCGGCGGACGGGCGCCGCTCGGCCACCGGGGCGTACGCGTCGGCGGGCGGCAGCAGCCCCTGGACGGCGGCGGCCCTGGCGATCGCCCAGACCCGCTCGGCCGCGCTGGTCAGGAAGACGGTGGCGAGCAGGAGCCAGGTCGCGGCGCCGGAGGGCTCCTGACCGGACCCCAGCCAGACGACCCACCAGGGGGCGACACCGATCAGCACGGCGCGCAGCGCGTTGGCCCCGAACAGGGTCCAGCGCCGGTCGAGCTTCCCGTCGAGCAGCCCGTGCACCGGGCCGAGCAGGGCGGCGCCGACCAGTCCGGTGGCGGCCAGCCGGGTGGCGAGGACGGCGGCGACCGCGAAGGCGAGGCTGCGCGGCAGGTCGCCGAAGGAGCGGCCGAGCACGGCGGCGACCACGGTGAGCATGAGCAGCACCAGCAGGCCGAGCCGGTCGGCGGTGCCGCCGATCAGCTGGGTGATCCACAGCCGCCGGAAGGGGCGCAGCCGCAGCAGCGCCCGGATCCGCTCGCCGGCGGTTCCGGCGGGCGCGGTCTCCGGCCGGTCGGGCGTGCCGGTACCGGCGGCCGCCGCGGCGCTGGGGGTGGGCTGCTCCTCGCTCGTCATACGGTCAGCGTAGCGGTCGGGCATCGCGCAAAAGAGGGGAGCGCGGCTCCGGAAGGACCTCGCCACCGTGTTGTGACGATCCGCGCACGACCCTGTCACGCCGGTCCCGGGCCCGCGCCGGGGGAACGGTCCGGGGCCGCCGGGGCCGCACCGGGGGAACGGCCCGGGGCCGCCCGGGGAACGGCCCGGGCCCGCGCCGCCGGGGCGGACGCGGGCCCGGGTGCGACCGACCGGAGGTCAGCCCTCGTCGGTGGCGGTGGTCCCGCTCGCCGCGGTCTTGCTCGCGGCGGCCTTGGCCGTGGTCTTCTTGGCCGCCGCCGTCTTGGTGGCCGCCTTCTTCGTGGTGGTGGTCTTCTTCGCCGCCGTCTTGGCCGCCGTGGTGGTCTTCTTGGCGGCGGTCTTGGCCGTGGTCTTCTTGGCCGCGGCCTTCTTGGCGGGAGCCTTCTTCGCCGTCTTCTTCACCGGCCCGCGCGCCCGCTTCTCGGCGAGCAGCTCGTAGCCGCGCTCGGGGGTGATCGTCTCGACCGCGTCGTCCTTGCGGAGCGTGGCATTGGTCTCGCCGTCGGTCACGTACGGCCCGAACCGGCCGTCCTTGACCACCACCGGACGCTCGCTGACCGGGTCGGTGCCCAGCTCCTTGAGCGGCGGCGCGGCGGCGGCCCGGCCGCGCTGCTTGGGCTGGGCGTAGATCGCCAGCGCCTCCTCCAGCGTGACCGTGAACAGCTGGTCCTCACCGGTGAGCGAACGGGAGTCGGTGCCGCGCTTGAGGTACGGGCCGTAGCGGCCGTTCTGCGCGGTGATCTCCACGCCCTCCGGGTCGACGCCGACCACGCGCGGCAGCGAGAGCAGCTTCAGCGCGTCCTCCAGCGTGACGGTGTCCAGCGACATCGTCTTGAAGAGGGAGGCGGTGCGCGGCTTGACCGCGTTCTTGCCGGTCTTGGGCGTGCCCTCGGGCAGGATCTCGGTGACGTACGGGCCGTAGCGGCCGTCCTTGGCGACGAGCATGTTGCCGCTGACCGGGTCCGCGCCGAGCTCGTAGTCGCCGCTGGGGCGGGCCAGCAGTTCCTCGGCCAGCTCGACGGTCAGCTCGTCCGGCGGCAGCTCGTCCGGGATGTCGGCGCGCTGGCCGGGCTCGCCCTCGACCTCGGAGGCGCGCTCCACGTACGGGCCGTAGCGGCCGACCCGCAGGGTGATGTCGTCGCTGACCCGGAACGAGCTGATCTCCCGGGCGTCGATCGCGCCGAGGTCGGTGACCAGTTCCTTCAGGCCGCCCAGGTGGTCGCCGTCGCCGTTGCCGGCCTCGGCGGCGCCGCCCGCGGCCGCACCCTCGCCCTCACCGAAGTAGAAGCGCTTCAGCCACGGCACGGACTGCGCCTCGCCGGCCGCGATCCGGTCGAGGTCGTCCTCCATCTTCGCGGTGAAGTCGTAGTCGACCAGCCGGCCGAAGTGCTTCTCCAGCAGGTTGACCACGGCGAAGGAGAGGAACGACGGCACCAGCGCCGTCCCCTTCTTGAAGACGTACCGGCGGCCGATGATGGTGTCGATGATCGAGGCGTAGGTGGAGGGGCGGCCGATCTCCCGGTCCTCCAGCTCCTTGACCAGCGAGGCCTCGGTGTAGCGGGCCGGCGGCTTGGTGGCGTGGCCCTCGGGGGTGAGCTGCTCGGCGGCCAGCGGGTCGCCCTCGGTGACCTGCGGCAGCCGGCGCTCGCGGTCGTCCAGCTCGGCGTTCGGGTCGTCGGCGCCCTCGACGTAGGCCTTGAGGAAGCCGTGGAAGGTGATGATCTTGCCGGAGGCGGAGAACTCGACGTCCCGGCCGTCGGCGGCCCGGCCGCCCACCTTGACGGTGACCGACTGGCCGACCGCGTCCTTCATCTGGGAGGCGACGGTGCGCATCCAGATCAGCTCGTAGAGCTTGAAGTCGTCACCGCTCAGGCCGGTCTCGGCGGGGGTGCGGAAGCGGTCGCCGGACGGGCGGACCGCCTCGTGCGCCTCCTGCGCGTTCTTCACCTTGGAGGCGTAGGTGCGCGGCGCGTCCGGCAGGTAGTCGGCGCCGTACAGCTGGGTGACCTGGGCGCGGGCGGCGGACACGGCGGTGTCCGACAGCGTGGTGGAGTCGGTGCGCATATAGGTGATGAAGCCGTTCTCGTACAGCTTCTGGGCCACCTGCATGGTCCGCTTGGCGCCGAAGCCCAGCTTGCGGCTGGCCTCCTGCTGGAGGGTGGTGGTGCGGAACGGCGCGTACGGCGAGCGGCGGTAGGGCTTGGACTCGACGGCGCGCACCGCGAACGCGGTCTGCTCCAGGGCGGCGGCCAGCGCGCGGGCGGCCTGCTCGTCCAGGTGCAGGGTGTTGACGCTGCCCGCCTTGAGCCGGCCGTCCTGGCCGAAGTCGCGGCCGCTGGCGATCCGCTTGCCGTCGACGGCGATCAGCCGGGCGCCGAAGCTCTCCGGGTTGGCCGCGTCGGCCGGGGTGCGGCCGGTGCCGAAGGTGCCGACCAGGTCCCAGTACGAGGCCGAGCGGAACGCCATCCGCTCGCGCTCGCGCTCGACCACCAGGCGGGTCGCGACCGACTGGACGCGGCCGGCCGACAGCTTCGGCATGACCTTCTTCCAGAGCACCGGCGAGACCTCGAAGCCGTAGAGGCGGTCGAGGATGCGGCGGGTCTCCTGGGCGTCGACCAGACGCTGGTTCAGCTGGCGCGGGTTGGCCACTGCCTCCTGGATGGCGGACTTGGTGATCTCGTGGAACACCATGCGGTGCACCGGCACCTTGGGCTTGAGCACCTGCTGGAGGTGCCACGCGATGGCCTCGCCCTCGCGGTCCTCATCGGTGGCGAGGAAGAGCTCGTCGGACTCCGCCAGCAGCGACTTCAACTTGCTGACCTGCGACTTCTTGTCCGCGTTGACCACGTAGATCGGAGCGAAGTCGTGGTCCACGTCCACCCCGAGGCGGCGCACCTCGCCGGTGTACTTGTCCGGGACCTCGGCGGCCGTGCTCGGCAGGTCGCGAATGTGCCCGACGCTCGCCTCGACGATGTAGCCGGGGCCCAGGTAGCCCTTGATCGTCTTCGCCTTGGCCGGCGACTCGACAATGACGAGTCGCTGTCCGTGCGCGGTCTCGCTGCTCGGGGACACCTTCGCTCTTCTCTCCCGGTCGTTACGTGAGCTGGTCGGCGCTGGCAGCACGGGCTGCGCTCCGCCCGACCCCTCCACCGTCCCGGGGCTGCCGCTGTACGACGACCCCACCAGCGGAGTGTGACCGTACCCCGGCCACCCTTGTCAAACGGACGGATCCCGCGATTTCACCGGCAAGGCCGACCGACGCCACTCGAACGGTAACCCGACGGCGACGGATCGCGCCCTGCGGAGGGGGGCTTCGGCGGGTTTCGAAGGATGGAATGACGGATTTCAAAATCTGTCAACGGAATATCGGGTCCCGGATCCGGCCGGGGCGGGGGCGGATCGGCGCGGAGGTGGTGCGGGGGCAGTGCGGGGGTGGTGCGGGGCGGGCGGGGCGGCTACCGGGCGACGAGCAGCAGGAGCGCCCCGGCGGCCAGGCAGCCGAGGCCGAGCGCCGTCCACAGCAGGTCGGCGACCACGGTCCGCGGACCGGACTCCTCCGGCGCGAGCACCGCGAGGCCGGGGCGGCGGGGGTCGTAGGCGATCCGGACGGAGGTGCCCGGCACGAGCCGGGGCGGACGGCGCAGCGGGGTGTGGCCGCGCGGGCGGGTCAGCACCAGCTCGCACGCCTCCACGGCCAGGGCCCCGGCTCCGGGCACTCCGACGGCCGTGTGCTCGGTGGCGAAGGAGAGCAGGGGCGCGCTGTCGAGCTCGCCGTGCGCGTCGGACTCCGCGACCACGGTCGCGACGGCCGGCCGGCCTCGGCGGCGCACTCGGTGGCGCAGGCGCACTTCGGCGGCGCACCAGAGCAGAAGTGCGCCGCCGAAGAGGGCGAGTACCGCGCCCCCCGCCGTCGCCGTCGTCGTGTCCACCCCAGCCGCCCCCAGCTCTGTCCACAGCCTGTGGACAGAGCTTCACAGTCCGGGGCCAACGAGGGGCAGAGGTTCGGCGAACGGCCGACGAACCGGGGGAAGCCGGAAGGTGAACCGGACCGGGGCGTCTCCTCCCGGACCGTCGGGCTCCCGGACCACCGGACCGTCGGGTCCCGGACCGTCGGGGCTCGCCGGATCCTGGACCGCCGGGGCTCAGGCCACCGGGCGGATGAACCCCTGCTCGGTGAGCAGCCGCAGCGACTCCGGCGTCCGGTCCCGCAGCACGACCCGGTCCTCGCCGAGCAGCTGGGCGATCGCGTCGACGATCTCGCCCGCCGACAGCGTCCCGTCGCAGACCCCGACGAAGCCCGCGCCCACCGTGTCCACCTTGGTGGCCCGGCGCATACCGCGGTTGTGCCGCAGGATCACGTGCTCCGGGTCCTCCGCCCCCGGCGCGCCCACCTGCTCCTGGACCACCTCGTCGGCCAGCACGTACCGCGCCGCCAGCAGACCCGCGTCGTCGTGGGTACGCAGGAAGTCCTGCCGGTCGAACCACTCCTCGATGTGCGGGCCGAGCGGCTGCTCCACCGGGTGCGGCCACTCCTCCACCCGGACGGTCGGCCGCTCGGCGCCGCCCGCCCGCAGGGTGATCCAGCCGAAGCCGATGCCCTCGACCCGGCCGGCCTCGAAGGCGTCCAGCCACTCGCCGTAGCGCGCCCGGTAGTCGCCGCCGGGGCCGCGGTGGTCACCGCCGTCGCGCAGCCAGAGCTCCGCGTACTGGGCCACGTCCTGCACCTCGCGCTGGACGATCCAGGCGTCCAGCCCGGTGCCGGCCACCCAGCCGGCCAGCCGGTCGTGCCAGTCCTCGCCCCTGACGTGCTGCCAGTTGGCCAGCAGCTGGCAGTAGCCGCCCGGCTCCAGGTGCGCGGCGGCCGAGCGGACCAGGCTGCGGCAGAGGTCGTCACCGGCCATCCCGCCGTCGCGGTAGGTGAACCGGCCGGCCGGGGAGATCACGAACGGCGGGTTGGAGACGATCAGGTCGAACCGCCGCTCCCCCACCGGCTCGAAGAGGCTGCCGGTGGCGGTCTCCGTGTTGTCGAAACCGGACAGCGCGAGGGTCAGCTCGGTGAAGCGCAGCGCCCGCGCGTTGAGGTCGGTGGCGGTCACCCGCTGGGCGTGCCGGGCGGCGTGCAGCGCCTGCACCCCGGAGCCGGAGCCGAGGTCCAGCACCGAGCGGACCGGCCGGCGCACCGTGATGTTGGCCAGCGTGGTGGACGCGCCGCCCACCCCGAGCACCAGGTCCTTGCGGTCCACGCCGTGCGCGGTCTCGCCGGAGCCGATCCCGCCCGCGCCGCCGACCGCGCAGCCCAGGTCGGAGACCACCCAGGCGTCCGAACCCGGCAGCCCGGCGACCTCGTTGGCGTAGGGGCGGATGTCCACGGTGGCGCGCACCAGTTCGCCGTCGGGGCGCAGCCAGCCGTCGGCCAGGCAGTCCTCCACCGGCAGCGCGGCGGCGGCCGCCTTGTACGGCACGGGCTGCTGCAGCAGGAAGAGCCGCACCAGCGTCTCCAGCGGGCTGCCGCCGCGGGTCACGCGCAGCGCGGGCACCGCCTCGCTGCGGGCCAGCGCTGCGTACCCGGTGGGCCCGAGCAGGTCCAGGCAGCCGTCGGCGGTGTACGAGGCGGCGAGCAGCGCCTCGCGCAGTTTGGCGAGGCGGGTCGGGTCGAGAGCGGGGCTACTGATCACCCCGCCATTGTCCCCCGGGCGGTGCCCCCTGCCTGACGTTCCCCTGCCTCCCCGTCCGCACGCCGGCGACCCCCTCGGCCGGCGGCCGAGGGGGTGTGGGTGCGCTTCTGTCCGACGTGCTCGACGCGCCGGTGCGGGTGCGGGTGCGGGTGTCCGGTGGGGTCCGGTCGGTCAGCTCGCCGAGGGGGCGGGGGCGCCCGCCGCCGGGCCCGCGCCGTCGGTGGCGCCCGCTGCGGGGGTCTCCGCGGGAGCGCCCGAGGGGGCGTCCGTGGGCGCGCCGGAGGCCGCGTCCGTCGGGGTGGCCGCCGGCGTGCCCGTCGAGCCGGCCGTCGGAGCGGCGGCCGCCGACCCCGGCTTGCACCCCTCCTGCTTGGCCATCGCCGCGCCGAGGTCGCCGCGCTGCAGCTTGCCCTGGGCCTGGGTGGAGAGCGCGGACAGCTGGCGGATCTGGTCGCCCACGCTGCGCAGCCCGTCGGCGAACTTCGACTGGTCGTCGTTGGCGAGCGCGTCCAGCTTCTTCTGGATGTCGAGGTAGCCGTCGGCCGCCTTGTTGAGCTCGGCGACGGTGTCCTTCTGCAGGGTCGCGCCGTCGTCCACCTTGGGGGCGCCGGCCCCGTCGATGGCCGCGGCGATGTCCTGGTTGGTCTTGGCCAGCCGGCCGATGTCCGCCGAGAGGCGCTTCTGGAGGTCGGCCGGGGCCTCGCCGGCCTTCACCTCCGCGGTGTCCGCCAGCGCGGTCTGCGCCTGGGCGATCGGGTCCTTGGCCGCGCCGCACACGTTCGCCGCCCAGGACTCCAGCTGCTTGCTGTTGTCGTCGCCGCAGCCGACGGCGCCGAACGCGAGCAGCGCCCCGAGCACGGGTACGGCCAGCAGTCGCTTGTTCACCGGGAGAAGCCCTTTCGGTTTCGGTCGTCGAACTGCGAACCTACACGGCCGCTGTCCGACTCCCGGTTCCCGCCCGGGCCTCCTCCCGCCGCCCGGCGCCTGGCCGCGCCGGGTCCCGCCGCTCAGAGCGCGAGGGCGTCCACCGAGGCGGGCCAGCTCATCCGGATCAGTCCGCCGCCGGCACCGGCGGTGACCTCCAGGTCCTCGACCAGGCCGGTGAGCACCGCCAGGCCGAGGGCGTCCTCGTCCGGCTCCGTGCCGTCCGCCGTGCCGGTGCTCGGGACGGTGTCGAGACCGGCCTCGTCCTCGACCTCGATGAGGAAACGCTTCTGCTGGTCGATCAGGGCGACGCGTACCGCGCCCTTGACGTCCCCGCGCCGGTGCAGGCCGACCGCGCGGGAGCACGCCTCGCCCACGGCGAGCCGCACCTCGTCGAGCACCGACTCGTCCACCCCGGCCCGTCTGGCGACTGCCGCGGCCACCAGCCGGGCCGTTCGCACGTGCTCGGGGAGCGCGCTGAATCGAAGTTCGACGGTTGCCATCTCTTCCCCCTCGGGGTGCTCCGACCGGGGCCGGGCTCACGGCCCCTGCGGGTTGGTGTCGACCGGCCGGCCCTGGGGCGGCCGGACGGGCCGGGGCACGGGGCCCCGGCTCCCGGACGCGTAGCGATCGGGCGGGCCGGCCACCTGGGCCGACCCGGCCGGATCAGTCCGTCCTGCGGATCAGTCGGTCGCCTGGACCGCGTCGTCCACCGAGTTGTGGATCGGGAAGACCTTGGTCAGACCCGTGATCCGGAAGATCTTCAGAATGCGCTCCTGGTTGCACACCAGGCGCAGCGAGCCCTCGTGGGCACGCACCCGCTTCAGACCGCCCACCAGCACGCCGAGGCCCGTGGAGTCCAGGAAGTCCACGCCCTCCATGTCGACGACGAGGTGGTAGCTGCCGTCGTTGACGAGCTCGACCAGCTGCTCGCGCAGCTTGGGGGCGGTGTACACATCGATCTCGCCGCCAACCTCGACGACCGTGCGGTCGCCGACTGTACGGGTCGACAGGGACAGGTCCACGGAACCTCCAGCACCTTGCCTTGCTACGTCATTGCGATCCTCGGCCGGACGGCCGTCACCGCATGGTCGCGAGCCCCGGGCACACCAGCCAGTGCGTGGCAAGCCTCAGCGCTGCGACCCCCGGCCGTACGGCCGTCACGGCCACATTCAACCACCTGCGACCATGCCCGCACGATGGCTTAGGACGATTCTCCGTCACGCCGGTGACACACTGGGTCCTCATGCCGCCGCGTCACAGCCTGCCCGAGGCACTGCTCACGACCCTGTCCACCACCCGAGGGCGGTCGGACCGGCTCACCCATACGGAGCACCTTCCCGCCCGGCCCGCCCGTTATGCACCGTGGCCCGACTGGATCCGGCCCGAGATCATCGCATCCGCCCAGGCCATGGGTGTCCGGCAGCCCTGGGCCCACCAGACGGAGGCGATGAACCTGGCCAAATCCGGTCAATCTGTGGTGATCGCCACAGGGACCGCCTCGGGCAAGTCCCTCGGCTACCTGGGGCCGGTGCTCTCCGACCTGCTGGACGGCACCGAGGCGCCCAACGGCCGGGGTGCCACCGCGCTCTACCTCGCCCCGACCAAGGCGCTCGCCGCCGATCAGCGCCGCCGGGCCGCGGAACTCGCCCCGCCCCGCGTCCGGGCCGCCCTCTACGACGGCGACACCCCGCCCGAGGAACGCGAGTGGGTGCGCCAGTACGCGTCCTACGTCCTCACCAATCCGGACATGCTGCACCGCGGCATTCTGCCCGCGCACGCCCGCTGGTCCTCCTTCCTCAAGACCCTGCGCTACGTCGTGGTCGACGAGTGCCACGGCTACCGCGGGGTCTTCGGCTCCCACGTGGCCCAGGTGCTGCGCCGGCTGCGGCGGATCTGCGCCCGCTACGGCTCCTCGCCCGTCTTCCTGCTCGCCTCCGCCACCACCGCCGACCCCGCCGTCACCGCCCGGCGCCTCACCGGCCTGCCCGCCCAGGCGGTCTCCGAGGACGCCTCCCCGCGCGGCCCGATGGTCTTCGGGCTGTGGGAGCCCCCGCTCACCGAGAACGTCGGCGAACACGGCGCGCCCGTCCGCCGCACCGCCACCGCCGAGGCCGCCCACCTGTTGACCGACCTGGTCGAACGGGAGACCCGCACGGTCGTCTTCGTCCGCTCCCGGCGCGCCGCCGAGCTCGTCGCGTTGCAGACCCAGGACCAGCTCCCCCGCCCGCTCGCCGACCGGGTCGCCGCCTACCGCGGCGGCTACCTCGCCGACGAGCGCCGGTCCCTGGAGCGCGAACTGCAGTCCGGCCGGCTGCTCGGCCTCGCCTCCACCTCCGCCCTCGAACTCGGCGTCGACATCTCCGGCCTGGACGCCGTCCTGATGGCCGGCTATCCGGGCACCCGGGCCTCGCTGTGGCAGCAGGCCGGCCGGGCCGGGCGCGAGGCCCAGGGTGCGCTCGCCGTGCTGATCGCCCGGGACGACCCGCTGGACACCTACCTGGTGCACCACCCGGAGGCCCTGTTCGCCACCCCGGTCGAGGCCACCGTGCTCGACCCGGACAACCCGCACGTGCTCGCCCCGCACCTGTGCGCGGCCGCCGCCGAACTGCCGCTCACCGATCCGGACCTCGACCTGTTCGGGCCCTCGGCCGCGCCGCTGCTGCCGGTGCTGGAGCGGCGCGGGCTGCTCCGCCGACGCGGCGGCGCCTGGTACTGGACCCGCCGTGAACGGGCCGCCGACGCCGTCGACCTGCGGGGCAGCGGAGGCAGCCCGGTGCAGATCGTCGAGGCGCCGACCGGCCGGCTGCTCGGCACCGTGGACGCCTCCGCCGCCCACACCACCGTGCACACCGGGGCCGTCCACCTCCACCGGGGCCGCACCTACCTCGTCCGGGACTTCGACCTGGACAGCTCGGTCGCCCTGGTCGAGCCCGCCGACCCGCCCTACACCACCGCCGCCAGGGACATCACCTCCGTCTCCGTGCTCTCCACCGACACCACCGTCGAGTGGGGCGAGGGCCGGCTCAGTTTCGGTTCGGTGGAGGTGGTCAACCAGGTGGTCGGCTACCTCCGCAAGCGGATCTCCACCGGCGAGATCATGGGCGAGAGCAAGCTCGACCTGCCGCCCCGGACCCTGCGCACCCGGGCCGTGTGGTGGTCGGTCACCGAGGACCAGCTGCTCGACGCCGACATCCCGCCCGACCAGCTGCCCGGTGCCGCCCACGCCGCCGAACACGCCTCGATCGGCCTGCTCCCGCTCTTCGCCACCTGTGACCGCTGGGACATCGGCGGTGTCTCGGTGCCGCTGCACCCCGACACCGGGCTGCCCACCGTGTTCGTCTACGACGGCCACCCCGGCGGGGCCGGCTTCGCCGAACGCGGCTTCCAGCGGGCCGTGCAGTGGCTGACCGCCACCCGGGAGGCGATCGCCGTCTGCGAGTGCGAGCGCGGCTGCCCCTCCTGCGTGCAGTCGCCCAAGTGCGGCAACGGCAACGACCCGCTGGACAAGGCGGCGGCGGTCCGGCTGCTGGACGTGCTGCTCGCCGGTGCTCCCTCGGCCGCCGCGGGGACCGGCCGGGACGGAGCAGCCGGACGGTCCGCACCGTCGGAGCGGTCCGGACGATCCGACCGGGCCGGAGACGACGGTCCGGACGGGCCGGGCCGATCCGACGGGCCGGCCGCCATGCCGACGCACACGGCGGACCCCACGGAGGCGGCCCAGGCGGCAGCCGAGGCGGCCGACGGCGCCGACGCGGTGGCCCGGGCGGCCGAGCGGGAATCGGGTCGCGAAGCGGGTCGGGCGGCCGAGCGGAGGCGGGAGGCGCCCACCGACGGGGACTCGCCGGGAGCTTCATGAGCCACCCCCGACCGGCCCGGGCCCGCCCAGTGCGGCCCGAGCGTCCTCGTCGGTCGGCGACACCGGCGCCCTGACCGGTCCGGCCCTGGCCCGCCCCAGGGCCGGACCGACCGGCAGGCGCGGCGGCAGCCCGGTGACGGGCACCTGCGCCACCACCTCGACGGCGTCCTCCTCCCGGTCCACCGCGCAGGCGACCACGGTGGCCGCCTGCGCGGCCGCCACGGCCTCGGCCCGGCCACAGCCGCCGTCCGCGTCCAGCAGCAGCCGGTCGGCCGCCGCGAGCGCCGCCAGATCGGCGGCGGACTCCGCCCGGTGCCGGGCGCCGACCACCGCGCCCACCGAGAGCGCCGCCGTGCAGGCCAGGCAGCCGAGCAGCACGAAGGCCAGCAGCCAGACCGTCGCCGACCCGGTGTCGGCCCGTCGCGGAGCCGCCCGCGCCCTCAACCCGTCCATGGATCCGCACCTCCCTCCGCTCCCCGCAGGGTGTCCTCCCGGGCCGCGACGGCGCTGGCGCTCAGCCGCACCGCTAGCACCTCCGCGAACCGCCCCGGCGCCCCGTAGGGCGCGTCCACGGTGACCCGGACGGTGTCCGGCGCCAGGTCGACCAGGACCGCCGCCCCGGCCGGGGCGGCCGCCCGTGCCACCCCGGCGGCATCCGGCTCGCCGCGCGCGGCCGCCCTGGCGCCCACCCGCGCCGCGTCGACGCAACGGAGCTGGGCGGCCGCCGCGAGCACGGCCCAGACCAGCAGCACGCCCAGCAGCACCAGCGCCGGCAGCGCGACGGCGGTCTCGGCGGTGACGAACCCGCCGTCACCACGCCCGTCACCACGCCCGTCACCGCGCCGACGCCGCTGCCGCCGCCGGTACCGCCGGTGCAGCCCCGACGGCCGGTCAGGTCGCATGGAGCGCCCGGTCCAGGGCGCCGGCCAGCGCTTCCAGCACGGCCGCGCTGGTCGCCACCTTGTACAGCGCGGCCCCCAGGGCGCAGGCGCCGAGCGTGCCGACCGCGTACTCGGCGGTGGTCATCCCCGCGTCCCGGCCGCCCCGGGACCGGTTCCTTCCCCGGACCGCCGTCCGGATCGCCGTCCGGATCCTCCGCGTCGCCCCGGGAGCGGCGACGGCCGCGTTCCTGATCGCCAGGTTCATGGGTTCCTCCTTGCATCGATTCGGTTCGGTGGTGCGTCACATCACGGACGAAAAGCGGCTGGTGAGCCCCATGACCACCGGGGCGACACCGACCAGGACGAACGCCGGGAGGAAGCACAGCCCGAGCGGCGCGGTCGCGAGCACCCCGGCCCGGCGGACCCGGACGTGCGCCATCCGGACGGCTTCCGCCCGCCGGCCGCTCGCGAGCCCGGAGAGCGCTGCCGCCGCCGGGGCGCCGCTCAGGCTCGTCCGGACCAGGCACCGGGCCAGCGGCGCCAACGGCGGGTGCTCCTCGCCGAGCCGCCGCCAGCAGACCTCCGGCGGTGATCCGAGGGCGAGTTCGGCCGCGGTCGACAGCAGCCGCGGACCCATCGGGGCGTCCACGCTCGCCCCGACCGCCGCCACGGCCTCGGCCGGCGAGGCCGCCGATCCGAGGCAGGCCGCCAACAGCTCGGCGGTGAACGGCAGCTGCCGCACCAGCCGCTCCTGCTCCAGCGCGGCCCGCCGCTCCGCCGGGGAGCGCGCCCGGGGCATCCACCGGTGCAGCCCGAGCGCGAGCAGTCCGCCCGCCACCAGACCTCCCGGTCCTCCGACGAAGGCCGCCGCCCCGAGCCCGGCCGCCACCGCGGTCGCCGCCTGCCGGGCCCGGCCGGGGAGAACGGGACTCCCTCGTGCCGCCGTCCGCCGTCCGGCCCTCCGCGGCCCGGGCGCGTCCCCGGTGCCCAGCAGGGCGTCGGCCCGCCGTCGCGCCCGCCACCCGCGCCGGGCCGGAGCACCGGCCACCACGGCCAGCAGCACCCCCAGGGAGGCCGACGCCGCCAGCCCGCTCATCCGCACCCCACCTCCCCTCGGACCGCCCGCTCCGGCCGGCCGGGCCGGCTGCGGACCCGGCTGATCCCGCACCTCCACTCCCCCGCGGGCGGCGGGCTCTCCCGCACCGGTCTCCCCACCGGCTCCCGCAGCGGTTCCCGCACCGGGGCGGAACCCAGGGGGCCTTCGGCAGCCGCCCGGACGATACGGCCGGTCCAGGCCAGGCCCACCGCCTCCAGGGCCGCGCCCGCCACCAGGGCGGCGAGCCCGGCGGGCGTGTGGAGCAGCACCTCCAGCGGTCTCGCCCCGAGAGCCGCGCCCAGCAGCAGCCCGGCGAGCGGAAGGGCCGCGAGGACCGCGACGGTGGTGCGCGGCGCCGCCAGCTCGGCGCCGATCTCCTCCTCCAGGGCCCGCTCCACGCGCAGGGCCTCGGCCACCCCGTCCAACCCGGCCGCCAGTCCCGAGCCACCGACGCAGGAGACCTCCCAGCAGGCGGCGACCGCCGCCGCCCCGCTCCCGCCCGGGAGTTCGGCGAGCAACCGGAACGCGGCGGGCACGTCCCCGCCGAACCGGCCCGCCGCGAGCCGGGCGACCGGTTCGGCACCGATCCGGCGCAGTGCCACGGGATCGGCGGCGAGCCGCGTGGTCACCAGGTGCAGCGCCTGCTCGGGCGTCGCCCCTCCGCGCAACTCGCCCGCCAGCGCGGCGCAGAGCTCCACCACGGCCGCCGCCCGGTGCCCCGCCTCCACGGCCGTCGCGCGCCGCAGCCGCCACCGCCGCACCGGCAGGACCGCGGGAACGGCCGCCAGCACCGGGACGGGCGATCCCGTCGCCCAGCCGGCCGCCAAGCCCCCGGGCAGGAGCAGCAGTTCGGGTGCGCCGCGGACGGGCCGCCAGAGCCCGGCCGACCACCGCACGCACGCGGCCGCCGCGCCGCCACCCTCGGCCCCGGCGGAACCCGCGGAACCGGCGGCACCGGCGGCACCGGCGGCCAGGACACCGGAGCCGTCCGCCAGCAGCGCACCGGCCCGGCGCACGCCCGCCGACTGCCGCTGCACCCCGCACCACGCCGCCACCGCGGCCCCGCAGAGCACCAGCACCCACACCACGGCCACCTCGTCACCCGCCATGGACGCCACCTCCCTCGCCATCGCCCTCGCCATCGCCCTCACCGCTCCGCTCCCCTCGTCCCCCCGGTCCGCCCTCCGGTCTGCCGCCCGGTCCGCCGCCCGGCCGGAGCAGCAGCAGCGCGCCCGCCGCACAGCCACCCATCAGCAGGGCGAACAGCAGCTCCGCCGGCCCCGCCGTCACGGCCCGCCCTCCTCGACGGGCGCCCCACGAGCGGCGAGCAGACCGGTCAGCCGCTCCCACCCGGGCCCCGGAACAGTGGCGCCGTCCGCCGTGAAGCGCACCGCCGGGGTGGTGACGGCGAGTCCGTGCCGGTCGCCGCCCAGGGTGTGGATCTCCGCGACCCGCCGCCGCCCGCTGCCCTGGTCCCGCACCAGGTGCACCACCAGGTCGAGGGCGGCGCGGAGCTGGCTGTGCAGGGCCGGGCGGTCCAGCCCGGCCAGCGAGCCGAGCGCCTCCAGCCGGACCGGCACGTCCGCCGCCGTGTTGGCGTGGACCGTCCCGGTGCCGCCCTCGTGGCCGGTGTTGAGGGCGGCGAGCAGGTCGGCCACCTCGGGCCCGCGCACCTCGCCGATCACCAGCCGGTCGGGACGCATCCGCAGCGCCTGACGGACGAGGTCCCGCAGGGTGAGCTCGCCCAGCCCCTCCTGGTTGGGCGGCCGCCCCTGCAGGCGCACCACGTGCGGGTGGTCGGGCCGCAGCTCGGCGGAGTCCTCGGCGACGACGATCCGCTCCTCCGGACCGACCAGGCCGAGCAACGCCGCGAGCAGGGTGGTCTTCCCGGTGCCGGTACCCCCGCTGACCAGCAGCGAGAGCCGGGCCCGCACGACGGCGGCCAGCAGCTCGCCACCGCGCGGCGGGAGCGCCCCGCCGCTCACCAGCTCGTCCAGGCTGAACGGCCGGGGGCGGCACACCCGCAGCGAGATGTGGGTGCACCCGGCCGCGATCGGCGGCAGGACGGCGTGCAACCGCGTGCCGTCCGGCAGCCGGGCATCCACCCAGGGCCGGGCGTCGTCGAGCCGCCGCCCGGCCGCCGTGGCGAGGCGGTGGGCCAGCCGGCGCACCGCCTCCGGGTCGGCGAAGCGGACTCCGGTGGCCCGGCGCAGTCCACCGCCCCGGTCGAACCAGATCTCCTCCGGGCCGTTGACCAGGACGTCCGTGACGCCGGGCGCCGCCAGCAGCCGCTCCAGCGGGCCCGCACCCACCAGTTCGGCGCAGAGCGAGCGCACCGTGTCGAGGACGTCGTCGCCGCCGAGCGGCGGCCTGGCGGCGCGCAGGGCGGTCGCCACCGAGCCGGCGGTGGGCGGCGCCCCGGACTCGGCCAGCCGCAGCCGGACGGCGTCGACCAGCGCGGCGGCGCGCTCCTCCCGCGCCGTCCGGCCGTAGGGCGGCGGTCCGGTCGGGGGACCGGCCGCCGGGGCGGCCCCGGGGCCCGGGACGCTCCGCAGCGCCCGCCGCTCGCGCGGCCCGTCGCCGTCGCGGCCGATCCCGGGGCCCGCGGTCCTGCGCAGACGCACCATCAGGAGACACCTCCCTCGACCGCCGGCACCGGCGGCAGCACCTCGTCCAGGAACGCGCCGCAGAAGCGGGCGAGCGGCCCGCCCTCCCGGATCCCGGGCGGCACGCCCTGTTCGAGGTCGACGGCCAGGCCGGGCTCCGGCTCCAGCACCCCGGCGAGCTGCATCCGCAGCCCCCGGGCGACCCGGTGCGCGGGGAGCCCGAGGGGCCCCGGCGGCCGCACCACCGCCCGCACGTCGTCGAGCCGCATCCGGACGGACGCGGCCACCCGGTCGGCGGCCGCCACCGCGCGCAGTTCGGCCGGCACCACCAGCAGCGCCGTGTCGGACTGCTCCAGCGCCTGCCCCGCCGCCGGATCCAGCCGCCGGGGCACGTCGACCACCACCAGCCCGCCCCGGCGCCGGGCGGCGGCCAGGACGCTGCGCATGGCCTCGGGCGGCACCGCGAGGGTGTCGCTGCGGTCCCAGGACAGGCAGGACAGCGTGCCGAGCCGCTTGAGCGCGGGCAGCGCCCGGGCCAGTTCGGCGCCGCTCACCCGGCCCCGGGAGCCGGCGAGGTCCGGCCAGCGCAGGCCGGCGGTCGTCTCGCCGCCGAGCAGGATGTCGAGCCCGCCGCCGAGCGGGTCGCCGTCGACGAGCACGGTGCGCAGGCCCCGGCGCGCGGCGGTGACCGCGAGCGCGCAGGCCAGGGTGGACGCGCCCGCGCCGCCCCGCCCGCCGAGCACGGCGACGGTGCGCGCGGGGGTGCCGACCCCTTCGGCCGCGTCGGCGACGCGGTCGAGCAGCCAGGCCTCGGCATCGGGCAGGAACAGCACGTGCTCCGCGCCGAGTTGGACGGCCCTGACCCAGACGCCCGCGTCGTCGAGGTCCAGCCCGAGCAGCAGCACCCCGGGTCTGCGCGGCAGCCCGGCGCACTGCCCGGACCGGTCGTCGCCGACCAGGACCAGCGACGCGCCCTCCCAGAGCTCGCGCGACGGCGGGGCGCCCCGGATCAGCCGCGGCTCGGTGCCGGCCGCCGCGCAGATCCGCAGCAGCTGCTCGGCCAGGCCGTCGTCCCCGGTGAGGACGAGCGGCCCGGCGGGTTCCGGCCCGCCGGCGGTGGCGTGGTCGGTGACGGGCTTCGTCATGGCGGCTCCCCTGTCGTCCTGGTGTCCGGTCGTTCCGGCAGCCGCGCGCCGGGCCCTCGGTACGGGCCCGGCGAGCGCCGCCGGACATCACGGTGGACGGTGATCCGGATTCCGGCCGCCGGGTTCCGAATCCCTGTGGACAACTCATGGGCTGTGGACGAAAACGTTCACCCACACGGGGGGCTATTGGACAAAGAATTGACGAAACGGCCTCACGGAGATGAACCGCCATACCGGCGCAGCCGGATAGCGCCGAGCGGACCGCGCGCTCCCCCGGGCAGGTCCGGGCCGCATTACCGAAGCGGCGGGGGCCGGAGCGGGCCATGAGCGACGCCCGACGAATGCTCTACGGAGAGTGACGAAAAGGCGCGACCGCGCCCGTCTGCCGACACCCCCTGTAGACGTCGCCGCCGCCGACCGGCAGATCGCCACCCCGGGCCGTTCAAGCCCTGAAAATGGCCCCGGACGTGCGACGACCCCCGCCGGGGGGGAGAGCGGGGGTCGTCTATCCACGGCCCGACTCGGGGGGGAGGAGCCGGACCGGGTTAGCACGGTCGCGAACGATCCGTGACTTCCATGGTGTACCCGAGCGGCCAGAAACACAAACCCGCACGCCCGCGAGTACGCCGAATGGCGGGCTGTTTTGCGGCGCCCTCTATCCTCGGTTCCCGTGGACACCACCGAGAACGCCGACGAGCACGCCGACGAGTCCCCGGACTCCACCCCCGCAGCCGCCGCGGCCGACGGGACGCCCGGGCCCGACGGGGCGCCCGTGACCGGCGCGCGGCCCGGAACGGCCGGCTCCGACCCGTCGCAGGCCCGTCCGCCGGCCCTGCGCCCCCATCCCGCCGGCCCGCGCACCGCCGCCTTCTTCGACCTCGACAAGACGATCATCGCCAAGTCGAGCGCCCTCGCGTTCAGCCGTCCGTTCTACCAGGGCGGCCTGATCAACCGTCGGGCCGTCCTGCGAAGTGCGTACGCCCAGTTCGTCTTCCTGGTGGGCGGCGCGGACCACGACCAGATGGAGAAGATGCGGGAGTACCTCTCCGCGCTGACCCGGGGCTGGAACGTGCAGCAGGTCCGCGAGATCGTCGCCGAGACCCTGCACAACCTGATTGACCCGATCATCTACGACGAGGCCGCCTCGCTCATCGAGCAGCACCACGCGGCCGGCCGCGACGTGGTCATCGTCAGCAGTTCCGGCTCCGAGGTGGTCGAGCCGATCGGCGCGCTGCTCGGTGCCGACCACGTGATCGCGACCAGGCTGAAGATCGAGGACGGCTGCTACACCGGCGAGATCGACTACTACGCCTACGCCGAGAACAAGGCCGCCGCGATCCAGGAGTTGGCCGAGGTCGAGGGCTACGACCTGACCGAGTGCTACGCCTACAGCGACTCGTCCACCGACCTGCCGCTGCTGGAGGCGGTCGGCCACCCCTCGGCGGTCAACCCGGACCGGGCGCTGCGCAAGGAGGCGGTGGCCCGCGAGTGGCCGGTGCTGGTGTTCGACAAGCCGGTGGAACTCCGGCGCAGGCTCCCGGAATTCTCGGCCCCGAGCCGCTCGGTGCTGACGGCGGTGGCGGTCGGCACGGCCGCGCTGACGGCCGGGGTCATCTGGTACGCGGCCCGGCGCCGCCGCCCGGCGGCCTGACGGCGGGGTGCCGGGCGCCCGGCGCGCCCGGCACGCCCGGACCGCTGACCGTTGGACAAAACGGTCAAAAGCCGAAGACGTCGCTTTTCGGGTTCCCCTTTCGCCCGAAACGCGATACAAATGAAGCACGGCCCGCGAGACCCGGTCAGGACCGAAGAGGTCAAACCGACAACGCAGTTCAGGCCCCACGGACCGCCGTGCAGATGACCGAGCACCCACATGCAGCCGACCCGCTGTCGGGCCGCCGGACCAGACGAACGGGCAGGATCCCCGTCTGATCGGCACTTCCGGTGCATGCATGGTCACCCGGCATCTGTGCCAGTGGCGGCACCTGGCAGGATCAGGTGCCGCCGCATCTCGTTGTCCGCCCCGCCCCGACGGAACCCCGTCGGGGCGGGGCGTTCGAACGCTCAGACCATGCCGCGCTGCATCGCCTCGCAGACCGCCGTGCTCTCCCGCACCCCGAGCCGGAGCGTCCGGCCGCAGTGCCCGATCCAGGCCGCCAGCCCCTCCGACGTCCCCGCCAGGTACCCGGCCAGCGCCCGCCGGTAGGCGTCCGTCCCCAGCTCCGCCAGGCCGACCTCGGCCGGGCAGATCGACTTCGGGTCGAGCCCCTCGGCGATCAGCACGATCCGCTGGGCGGCCCGCGCGATCAGGCCGTTGTACGCGCCGAACGGCCGCAGCGCCAGCAGCTCGCCGTGCACCACCGAGGCGACCACCAGGGCCGGCGTGCCGACGCCCTGGCCCTCCGCCCGGGCCACCAGCAGCCGCGAGAGCTGGTCGAGCCGGGAGGCGACCTCCTCCGGACCGGGCGCCGCGGGCAGCGCCGGCACCGGACCGTCCGCGACCGCGCCGGCCGGCCCGGCCCCGGGGGCGTGGTCCGCCGCGACGCCCTCCACCGGCTTCAGCTCCAGCGGGAACGGGTCGTCGGCGCCCTCGCCCCCCTGTCGTGGGCGGCCCGCCGCGGGATCGGCGTCGCCGACCGCCAGCAGGTGCAGCCGGGCCAGCACCTGGAGCGGCGAGTGCCGCCAGACGCTCAGCAGCTGACCTGCCTCGGCCGCGACCCGCAGCGCGGCGCCGACCGTGCGGGCCCCGGGGTCCGCACCGAAGTCGCTGCGCCGCCGGACCTCCTCCAGCGGCCAGTCGGCCCCGGCCAGCGCCGCCGAGGCGCGGGCGCCGCGCAGGGCGGACTCGGAGGTGACCTCGGCCGCGCGGCGGCGCATCACCCGGTGGCCGTAGAGGCGGTCGACGGCCTTGCGCACCTCGGCCACCGCGTCCGGCACTCCGGGGAGCTGGGCCAGCGGGGCGAGGGGATCTGTTCCAGTGCTCACCTACCCGAGAGTAATGACCCGGGCGCCCCGGCCGGAACAGCAACCTCGCATCACCCGTTAGAGGCAATCCTCACTTCCCGCCGACCAATGACCCGAAACCCCCGATAGCATGGCCGCCGTCGAAGACGATAACGATTTCCACCTCGGGGGATCGTCGTCCTCGCCGCGGCGCTCAGCCGCGACCGCGGCGGGCCCAGGAGCGAGAGCCGGAGTCCCAGATGAAGATCGCCTTCGTCGGCAAGGGCGGCAGCGGCAAGACCACGCTGTCCGCGCTGTTCATCCGCCATCTGGCCGCCGCGGGCCGCCCGGTCCTCGCCGTCGACGCCGACATCAACCAGCACCTCGGCCCGGCCCTCGGCCTGACGGACGAGCAGGCCGCCGCGCTGCCCGCGCTCGGGGCCCGGCTGCCCGAGATCAAGGAGTACCTGCGCGGCAGCAACCCGCTGATCCGCTCCGCCGAGGAGATGATCAAGACCACCCCGCCGGGCCGGGGGTCGCGGCTGCTGCGGATCGTCGAGGAGAACCCGGTCTACACGGCCTGCGCCCGCCCGGTCGCGCTCGACGAGGGCTCGGTGCGGCTGCTGGCGACCGGCGCGTTCACCGAGGAGGACCTCGGCGTCGCCTGCTACCACTCCAAGGTCGGCGCGGTCGAGCTGCTGCTCAACCACCTGGTCGACGGCCGGGAGGAGTACGTGGTGACCGACATGACGGCCGGCTCCGACTCCTTCGCCTCGGGCCTGTTCACCCGCTTCGACCTCACCTTCCTGGTCGCCGAGCCCACCCGCAAGGGCGTCTCGGTGTACCGCCAGTACCGGGACTACGCGCGCGACTTCGGCGTGCGGCTGCGGGTGGTCGGCAACAAGGTGCAGGGTCCGGACGACCTGGACTTCCTCCGCCGCGAGGTCGGCGAGGACCTGCTGACCGCCTTCGGGCAGTCCGACTGGGTGCGCCGTCTGGAGCAGGGCGCCCAGCCGCCGCTGCACGCCCTCGAACCCGCCAACCGCGCGGCGCTGGACGAGCTGCACTCGGCCGCCGACGCCGCGCACGGGCTGCGGGACCCGCGCCGGTACACCGAGCAGGCCGTCCTCTTCCACCTGCGCAACGCCGAGAGCTGGGCCAACGCCAAGGTCGGCACCGACCTCGCCGCCCAGGTCGACCCGGACTTCGTGCTCGGCGGCGGGCCCGCCCCGGCCGGCGAGCCCGCCGCCGCCGGCGCGGCGGTCTGAGCCGCAGCCCCGCCGCACCCACCACGGGCCGCGGTCCCCCGCACGGGGACCGCGGCCCGCGCGCGCCCCCGGCCGGCCCGCCACCAGCAGATTCCCGTCCGTTCGACCACCACCCAATGGGGTGAACCAGGCGGTTATTCACTGTCGTTCCGAATGACGCTGTGCAAAGCTCTCATTACCCTCGGTTTACCGAGTCTTGATGTTCCGATCCGTCCCGGTGCTCCTCGCCGTGGCCTGGCTCCTCCCAGCGCCCCGCCGAGCGGCCGCGGGCCGGCCCGATGGACCAAGGCCCGGCCGGTGACACCCGCACTCCCGGCCCGACCGCGCCGTCCCGCCACACCGTCGCGACCCACGACAGCCGATCCGTTCCACCGAGCCCGCGCCGGACTCACCGCCGGACCTGACTGCGTTCGTTCCCCCGGACAGACGGGAAGACCCATGACCCTCGACATCTCCAGCGCCCCCATCGCCTCCGACACCACCGACCACGCCCCACCGGGCAGACGTCCCCGCGCCGACTGGGCCCGGGACCTCTCGGCCTCCCTGGTGGTGTTCCTGATCGCCGTGCCGTTCTCCCTCGGCATCGCCCTGGCCACCGGCGCCCCGCTCACCGCCGGCCTGGCCGCGGCGGCCGTCGGCGGCATCGTGGTCGGCCTGTGCGGCGGCACCCCGCTGCAGGTCAGCGGCCCCTCCGCCGCGCTCACCGTGATCACCGCCGGGCTCATCGCCCAGTACGGCTGGCAGGCCACCTGCGCCATCACCGCCGCCGCCGGTCTGCTCCAACTCCTGCTCGGCGTACGGCGGGTGGCCCGCACCGCGCTCGCCGTCTCACCCGCCATCGTGCACGGCATGCTGGCCGGTGTCGGCCTCGCCATCGCCATCGCCCAGCTGCACGTCGTCCTCGGCGGCTCGCCGCAGAGCTCCGCCTCGGCCAACCTGCTCGCCCTGCCCGACCAGTTGGCGTCTCCCCACCCCGCCGCCCTCGCCGTCGGCGCGGTCACCGTCGCCGTGCTGCTCGGCTGGCCCCGGCTGGGACGGCTCCCCGGCCGGTACGAGGAGTTCGGCGCCCGGCTGGCCAAGGTCCCCGGCCCGCTCGTCGCCGTCGCCGCCGCCACCGGGCTCGCCGTCGCGCTGGACCTGCGGCTCGCCCGGGTCGCGCTGCCCGCCTGGCAGCCGCACGGCCTCGCCCCCGACCTGCCGCACGGCCCGCCGCTCGCCGTGCTGGCCGCCGTGCTGACCGTCACCGCCGTGGCGAGCGTCGAGTCGCTGCTCTCCGCCGTCGCGGTCGACCGGATGTCGCACCGCACCGGGGACCTCGACCGGGAACTGCGCGGCCAGGGCCTCGCCAACGTGGTCAGCGGACTGGTCGGCGGGCTGCCGGTCGCCGGCGGCGCGGTGCGCAGCACGGCCAACGTCCGGGCGGGGGCGAGCAGCCGCCGTTCCTCGGTGCTGCACGGGATCTGGGTGCTGGCGGCCGCGCTGGCCCTCGCCGGCGGGCTGCGCCGGATCCCGCTGGCCGCCCTCGCCGCCCTGGTGCTGGTCGTCGGCCTGCAGATGGTGAGCTTCGCGCACATCCGCAAGGTGCACCGGCACCGCGAGTTCCCGGTCTACCTGACCACCGTGGTCGCCGTGGTGCTGCTCGGCGTCCTGCCGGGGGTGGCGCTGGGCGCGGGGACGGCGGTGCTGCTCGCCCTCTACCGGCTGACCCGCGCCCATGTGGACGTCCTGCCCGGTCCGGACGGCTCGTTCACCGTGGAGACGCACGGTCCGCTCACCTTCACCGCGGTGCCCCGGCTCAGCCGGGCGCTGGCGGGCATCCCGGCGGGCGCCGAGGTCGCCGTCGTCCACGACGGCTCCTTCCTGGACCACGCCGCCTACGAGACGGTGCACAGCTGGCGCACCGGCCACCAGGCGGGCGGCGGCCGGGTGTCGATGGTGACGCGCCGCCAGGACGACGAGGTCCTCGACCCGGACGGCACCGTCCGCACCGGCAGCTCCCCCGGCCCGCACCGCTGCCGCGCCTGGACGCCCTGGGTCGGCCACCACTGCATCGAGCAGCAGGAGGACCCGCACGGCCGGCTGCTGGACGGGGTCCGGGTGTTCCAGCTGCACACCGCCCCGCTGGTGCGGCCCGAGCTGGCCCGGCTCGCCCGGGAGGGGCAGACGCCCTCGCAGCTCTTCCTGACCTGCGCCGACTCCCGGATGGTCACCAGCATGATCACCAACAGCGGTCCGGGCGACCTCTTCACCGTGCGCAACGTCGGCAACCTGGTGCCGGCCCCGCACGAGCCCGGCGCGGCCGACGACTCGGTGGCGGCGGCGGTGCAGTACGCGGTCGAGGTGCTGGAGGTGCGGTCGATCACGGTCTGCGGGCACTCGGGCTGCGGGGCGATGAAGGCGTTGCTGGACGGTGTGCACGAGCAGCCCGGGCGGCCCACCCCGCTGGCCCGCTGGCTGCGCAACGGCCGGGGCTCGCTGGACCGGCTGCGCAGGGTTCCGGCGGAGTTCACCGACCGACCGGCGGTCGACCTGGGCGAGCAGCTCTGCATCACCAATGTCGTCCAGCAGCTGGACCAGCTGATGGCCAACCCGGCGGTGGAACGGCGGGTGGCCGAGGGCACCCTGCGGCTGGTCGGCATGTACTTCGACTTCGCCACCGCGCAGGCCTACGTGCTCGACCGGGAGAGCGGCCGGTTCGGTCCGGTCGAGGCCGCCGCACCGGCGCCCGCCCACGCCCGCGCCCGCGCGCTGGCGCACGAGCGGGCGTCCGAGCGGGCGTCCGCTCCGCGGCAGGAACGCGACACGCCCGGACGGGTGGATGAATTCGAACAGGTTCCGACCGTCGGTACCGCCGTCACCGATCCGGCCAGGGGCGGAGGAGGTCCCGGCCTGGCCGCCTGAGAGCCGGGCCCGCGTCCCGCCGGGCGGGCCAAGGACGCGGGCCCACCTCCCACCCCGCCCCCGGGGCACCACCGACCTCGGGCGGCCGTTCGACGCCCGGTCAAAGGTCTACACCAATTATCCGGAGCCTCTTGTCAACTGACCTCTTCGCCTGGTGAGCTGTGCGCTGGGACACACGGGACAATCCCCACGCACGGGAAACGACCCCGATCATGACTCATGAGGAGTGCGCGTTGAGCAACGAGAGCCTGGCCAACCTGCTCAAGGAGGAGCGGCGCTTCGCCCCGCCGGCAGAGCTCGCCGCAGCCGCCAACGTCACCGCGGCCGCGTACGCTCAGGCCTCCGAGGACCGCCTCGGCTTCTGGGCCGAGCAGGCCCGCCGCCTCAGCTGGGCCGTCGAGCCCACCCAGACGCTCGACTGGTCCAACCCGCCGTTCGCCAAGTGGTTCGCCGACGGCAAGCTCAACGTGGCCTACAACTGCGTCGACCGGCACGTCGAGGCCGGCAACGGCGACCGCGTCGCCATCCACTTCGAGGGCGAGCCCGGCGACGGCCGCTCGATCACCTACGCCCAGCTCAAGGACGAGGTCTCGCAGGCCGCCAACGCGCTGCTGGAGCTCGGGGTCGTCAAGGGCGACCGGGTCGCGATCTACCTGCCGATGATCGCCGAGGCGGTCGTCGCGATTCTCGCCTGTGCCCGGATCGGCGCCACCCACTCGGTGGTCTTCGGCGGCTTCTCCGCCGACGCCGTGGCCTCCCGCATCCAGGACGCCCAGGCCAAGCTGGTCATCACCGCCGACGGCGGCTACCGCCGCGGCAAGCCATCCGCCCTCAAGCCGGCCATCGACGAGGCGCTGACCAAGGTCGAGGGCGTCGAGCACGTCCTGGTCGTGCGCCGCACCGGCCAGGACGTCGCCTGGACCGAGGGCCGCGACGTCTGGTGGCACGAGGCCACCGAGCGCCAGTCCACCGAGCACACCCCCGAGGCGCACGACGCCGAGCACCCGCTCTTCATCCTCTACACCTCGGGCACCACCGGGAAGCCGAAGGGCATCCTGCACACCTCGGGCGGCTACCTCACCCAGGCGAGCTACACCCACCACGCCGTCTTCGACCTCAAGCCGGAGACCGACGTCTACTGGTGCACCGCGGACATCGGCTGGGTCACCGGCCACTCGTACATCGTCTACGGCCCGCTCGCCAACGGCGCCACCCAGGTCATCTACGAGGGCACCCCGGACACCCCGCACCAGGGCCGGTTCTGGGAGATCGTCCAGAAGTACGGCGTGACCATCCTCTACACCGCGCCGACCGCGATCCGCACCTTCATGAAGTGGGGCGACGACATCCCCGCGAAGTTCGACCTGTCCTCGCTGCGGGTGCTGGGCAGCGTCGGCGAGCCGATCAACCCCGAGGCGTGGATCTGGTACCGCGAGCACATCGGCGCCGGCAAGGCCCCGATCGTGGACACCTGGTGGCAGACCGAGACCGGCGCGATGATGATCAGCCCGCTGCCGGGCGTCACCGAGACCAAGCCGGGCTCCGCCCAGCGCGCGCTGCCGGGCATCGCGGCCACCGTGGTCGACGACAACGCCGTCGAGGTCCCGAACGGCTCCGGCGGCTACCTGGTGCTCACCGAGCCGTGGCCGTCCATGCTGCGCACCATCTGGGGCGACGACCAGCGCTACATCGACACCTACTGGTCGCGCTTCGAGGGCCGCTACTTCGCCGGTGACGGTGCCAAGAAGGACGAGGACGGCGACATCTGGCTGCTCGGCCGGGTCGACGACGTCATGCTGGTCTCCGGCCACAACATCTCGACCACCGAGGTCGAGTCGGCCCTGGTCGGGCACCCGTCGGTGGCCGAGTCCGCCGTGGTCGGCGCCACCGACGCCACCACCGGGCAGGCGATCGTCGCCTTCGTGATCCTGCGCGGCAACGCCACCGACAGCCCCGAGCTGGTCGAGGAGCTGCGGGCGCACGTCGGCCGCACGCTCGGCCCGATCGCCAAGCCGAAGCAGATCAAGGTGGTCGGCGAGCTGCCGAAGACCCGCTCCGGCAAGATCATGCGCCGGCTGCTGCGCGACATCGCCGAGGGCCGCGAGGTCGGCGACACCACCACGCTGGCCGACTCCACGGTGATGAACCTCATCCAGGCCCAGCTGCCGCAGGCGGGCAGCGAGAGCTGACCCACCCCCTGAACCACGGGTGACGGTGCCCCGGGCGGTCATGACCGCCCGGGGCACCGCCGTGTCCGGACCCCTCCCGCACCCCGTCCGCCGTGCGCAACGGGCCGCGAGGGCTTAAGTCCTTGAGTAGGACAATCCGGATGTCGCTCCGTCGGTCTGCCGGTCCACCGGGCTTCCGCTCTGTCGGTCTATCGGTCTATCGGTCTGCCGCCACGCTACAATGTCAAAGGCGCATCAAGATCCGCGCCACAGGGCGAGCCGGGAAGTCTGGTCGGCGATGCACCACCGGTGCATCCACACCGTCCCCTCGCCCCCAGGAGGCCGCGCGTGGCCAGCCAGCCGCCCGTTCACGAGCCGACCTCGACGCCCCAGCGCCGCCAGTTCCTCGGCAGGCTGCCGCTCCCCGAACGCAATTTCCTCGCCGAAGCCCTGCGCACCGAGACGGTCGGCGGCGTGCTGCTGCTCACCGCCGCGGTCATCGCGCTGATCTGGGCCAACGTCTGGCCGGACGCCTACCAGTCCGTGCTGAACCACACCGTCGGCCCCTCCGCCCCGCTCCACCTCGACCTCACCCTGGGCACCTGGGCCAAGGACGGGCTGCTGACGATCTTCTTCTTCGTGGCCGGCATCGAGCTCAAGCGCGAGTTCGTGGCGGGCGAGCTGCGCAGCCCCAGCGCGGCGATGCTGCCCGTCATCGCGGCCGTCTGCGGTGTCGTGCTGCCCGCCGTCCTGTACACCGTCGTCAACGCCGGGCCCGGCGGGCATCCGAGCGGCTGGGCGATCCCGACCGCCACCGACATCGCCTTCGCGCTCGGCGTGCTCGCCGTCGTCGGCAGTCACCTGCCCTCGGCGCTGCGCGCCTTCCTGCTCACCCTCGCAGTGGTGGACGACCTGATCGCGATCCTGATCATCGCGGTCTTCTACAGCTCCGGCATCAAGTTCTGGGCGCTCGGGCTGGCCTTCGTCGGGCTCGCGCTGTTCTGGTTCCTGCACCGGCGCGGGGTGCACGGCTGGTACCTGTTCGTCCCGCTCGCGTTCGTGATCTGGGCGCTGATGCACGAGAGCGGCGTGCACGCCACGGTGGCGGGCGTCGCGATGGGCCTGATGCTCCGCTGCCACCGGGAGGGCGACGAGGAGCACTCCCCCGGCGAGCACATCGAGCACCTGGTCCGGCCGCTCTCGGCCGGGGTCGCGGTGCCGGTCTTCGCACTGTTCGCGGCCGGCGTGGGGATCTCCGGTCCGGCGCTGCGCGAGGTGTTCACCCAGTCCGCCCCCTTGGGCATCGTGGTCGGTCTGGTGGTCGGCAAGTCCGTGGGCGTCTTCGGCGGCACCTGGCTGACCGCCCGCTTCACCCGCGCCGAGCTGAATCCGCAGCTCAAGTGGGCCGACATGTTCGCGGTCTCGGTCCTGGCCGGCATCGGCTTCACCGTCTCGCTGCTGATCGACGAACTGGCCTTCCCGGACGACCAGGCGCTCGCCGACCGGGCCAAGGCCGCCGTCCTGGTGGGCTCGCTGATCTGCGCGCTGGCGGCCACCGTGCTGCTGAAGCTGCGCAACCGGCACTACCGCGAGCTGTGCGAGGAGGAGGACCGCGACCTCGACGGCGACGGCATCCCCGACGTCTACCAGCTCGACGACCCGGCCTGGCAGAGCCGCATGGCCGCCCAGGGGCAGCCCACCGACGGACGGCTTACGGACGGACGGCCCGCCGACAGCCGGCCCACGGACGGACAGCCCACCGACGGACGGCCCGCCGACGCGGGGCCGACACGCCCGGCCGACCAGGGCCGCGACGAAGCGCGCTGAGCAGCCCGCCTCGCCGGACACGTCCCCCCGGCGGGGCCCCGGAGTGGTGTCCGCTCGTCCGGTAGAGGCATGATTCTGAACTGTCGACAGTCCACCGAAGAGGAGAACCGCTGATGCCCGCAGGAGCCGCAGACCCGTCCAGCAACGGCCGGGCGCCCTACGAGGGCGAGCGTTCGGTGGGGCAGCTGTTCGCCGCGGCCACCGCCGACCTGTCCGCCCTGGTCCACGACGAGATCGCGCTCGCCAAGGCCGAGATCCGCGCCGACGTCAAGCGCGGCGTCTCCGGCGGCGTCTCGCTGGGCGTCGCCGGCGTGGTCGCGCTGGCCGCCGTCCCGATGCTGAGCGCGGCCGCGGCGTTCGGCATCCACGCGCTGGGCCTGTCGCTCGGCTGGTCGTTCCTGATCGTGGCCGGTGCGTACCTGCTGCTGGCCGTGCTGCTGGGCCTGCTGGCGCTGCGTTCGTTCAAGAAGATCGAGAAGCCGGTCCGCACCATCGAGGGCGCGCAGAAGACCGCCGACGTCCTGAAGAACGCCCGGCCGCGCCCCGCCACCAAGGAGGAGATCGACCGCGCCCTGGGTCGCATCCCGTAGGCGCCCGGCAGGCGTCCCGCAGGCGTCCGGCCGGCGTTCCCGGCCGCACCCCGTACGCGCCCCGCCCGCATCCCGGAGGCGCCTCCGCAGACCCTCCGGCGGGCCCGCGGCGCGCGCCAGGGGCACGCCGGGAACGCGCCAGGGATGCGCCGGGGACCCGTGGGCGACGTGCGCCCGCCGAGCGGCGGGCCGGAACGGTCCGCATGCGAGTGCCGGGCGCGTGTCCGGCGCGCGGATGTGACACGCTCTCGGTATGTCGCTCGACCAGAAGCCCGTGCCCGCGCAGCCGTCCGACAGCTCCGGCCTCTCCACCCCCGGTGACGCCCAGGACGCGTCCCCGGCCTCCTGGGACGTCCGGCAGGCCGGGCCGTGGATCCACCGCGACCTCGCCGCCAACGGCGCGCGGTTCCACATCGCCGAGCTCGGCGAGGGCCCGCTGGTCCTGCTGGTGCACGGCTGGCCCGAGTACTGGTGGGCCTGGCGCCACCAGCTGACCGCGCTGGCCGCGGCCGGCTACCGGGCCGTCGCCGTGGACCTGCGCGGCATCGGCGGCAGCGACCGCACCCCGCGCGGCTACGACCCCGGCAACCTCGCGCTGGACATCACCGGGGTGATCCGCTCCCTCGGCGAGAACCGGGCGCACCTGGTCGGCCACGCCTCCGGCGGCACGCTGTCCTGGGTGGCGGCCGTGATGCGGCCCTCGGTGATCCAGAGCCTCACCGTGGTCTCGGCCGCGCACCCCCGTGACCTCCGCCGGGCGCTGCTGACCGACCGCAAGCAGATGGCCGCCTTCGAGCACGTGCTGGGCTTCCAGCGCCCGTGGATACCGGAGCGGCGCCTGGTGGCCGACGACGCCGCGCTGGTCGGCCGCTACCTGGACGCCTGGACCGGCCGCAACCAGCTGGACCGCGCGACGGTGGCCGCGTACCGGCAGGCGATCCAGATCCCCAGCACCGCACACTGCTCGATCGAGCCCTACCGGTGGCTGCTGCGCTCGATGGCCCGCCCGGACGGCATCCAGTTCGCCCGCCGGATGAAGAAGCCGATCACCGCGCCCACCCTGCACGTCCAGGGCGCGGCGGACCCGGTGCTCCTGTCGCACACCGCGCTGGGCGGCGGCGAGTACGTGGCCGCACCGTACCGCTGGCGGCTGATGCCGGGGATCGGGCACTTCCCGCACGAGGAGGCGCCGGAGCAGTTCACCGCCGAGCTGCTGGACTGGATCGGCCGGCACAAGGACTGAGGGTGCAACGGCCCGCCACCGGGAAAGGGCACGGGGCGATGGTCCCGGCGCCCGGATGGCCGAACGGGGCCGAAGGTCCCAACTCCCTTGATTTGGCGTTCATATGACAAACGCATAGGCCCGGTTGGTGGCCCGCCGGGCGGTTACCCCCGTCGGCCCAGGGGCATCCATTGCGGTATGACCTGGATGCCCGATCGCGGCGGCGCCCCGCGCGGCCGACAGCACAGCAACAGCCCGCAGCGTTCCGCCCACCGCCCCGAGTGGGCGGACGAGCACGGCTACGACGGCGGCTACGACACCGGCTTCGAATCCGGCTACGACTCCGGTTTCGAGAGCGGTTTCGACGGTGCGGGCGGCCACCCCCGCACGGCGCAGCGGCAGCTCGGCATCCCGCACATCCTCGGCCGCCGCGCCCGCTGGGTGGGTGCCCGGCTCCGCCGCGACACCTGACCGGTCCGGTCCGGTTCCACCACGGCACCCGACGGTCCGGGTTCCACCACAGCGCCCGACCGGCCCCGCCCCACCACAGCGCCCGACCGGCCCGGGGCCGGCCGGGACCCGCCCGGCCGGCCCCGCGGTCAGAGCGCGCAGCCCTGGGTGTCCACCCGGCCCGTCGCCGTGACGCCCTGCTCGGCGTCCTGCCGCACCTCGGCGGCGGTCAGCACGTACCCGGTGTCCGCGCTGTCCAGCGACTTCGCGAACACCATCCCGTACACCTGGCCGTCCGGCGTGAGCAGCGGGCCGCCGCTGTTGCCCTGGCGGACCAGCGAACGCACCGAGTAGACGTCCCGGACGACCTGCCCGCGGTGGTAGATGTCCGGGCCGTTGGCCTGGATCCGGCCGCGGATGCGGGCCGGCTGGACGTTGAAGGCGCCGTTCTCGGGGAAGCCCGCGACGATCGCGCTGTCGTTGGTCTTCGCCTCGCCCGCGAAGGCGAGCGGCGGCGCGTTCAGCTTGGGCACGTCGAGGACGGCGATGTCGCGCTGCCAGTCGTAGCTGACCACCGTCGCGTCGTACAGCTGTCCGACACCGCCGATCTGCACGGTCGGCTCGTCGACGCCGCCGACCACGTGGGCGTTGGTCATCACCCGGTGCGGGGCGTAGACGAAGCCGCTGCCCTCCAGCGTCTTGCCGCAGGCGGTGGCGGTGCCGACCACCTTGACCAGGCTCTGCCGCGCCTTCGCCACCGCCGGGCTGCCGGCCAGCGCCGGGTCGGGGGTGTCGACCTGGGTGATCGGCTCGTGTTCGAAGGGGTTGAACACCTGCGGGAAGCCGTTGCGGGCGAGCACCTTGGAGAAGTCCGAGAACCAGTTGGGCGCGTCCGAGGGCAGGGCGTCCTGGACGCCGCCGAGGACGGCCGAGGTGCGGACCTGCTTGGAGACGGTCGGCAGGGACGTCCCGGCGAGCGCCGAGCCGATCAGCCAGGCCACCAGCAGCATCGAGATCACGTTGACCACGGATCCGCCCACCGCGTCCAGGGCCCGGGCCGGACGGCGGTCGATGTGGCCGCGCAGCTTCCAGCCGAAGTGGGTGGTGATCGCCTGGCCGGTCGCCGCCAGCACGATCACCACCACCACGGCGATCACCGAGGCGGCCGTCCCGGGGCTGAGGTGGTCGAGCAGCAGCGGCAGCAGCTGGACGGCGAGCAGGCCGCCGCCCAGGAAGCCGAGGACCGACAGCACGCCGACCACGAAGCCCTGCCGGTAGCCCGAGACGGCGAAGCCGACGGCCGCGGCGATCAACAGCACATCCAGGACGTTCACCCGGACACCCTCCCACGACGGACCACCCGGCCGGAGGGACGACCGCCGAATCCGGCCCGGACCGCCCGGGGAGGCACGCCGACCCCGACCGCCCGGGGAAACACGCCCGCCCCGACCGCCCGGGGAGGCACGCCACCCCCGACCGCGCCACGCCCCCCGCCCACCGTCCCGCGGTTCACGGCCCGGTCGCCGCGGCGGGCAGCACCACCACCCCTGCGGTTCACAGCGCCCCGGCGTCGCGGCCGAGCACCGCGCGGGAGCGCTCCAGATCGCCCTGCACCAGCGCCAGCGCCTCGTCCGAGAGGTCCACGATCCGGCCCGCGTCCCACGGCAGCTCCAGGCCGCTGTGGTGCAGCACCCGGTCGATCACCCCGGCGGTGAAGCCCCAGACCAGCCGCCCGCCGACCGCGAAGGCCGGCCCCAGGTGGCCGGACGGGTGGCGCAGCCGGGCCCGGTTGGCCGGGTCGGTGAGCTCCGTGATCGGCACCCGGAACACCGCGCCGGTCTCCCCCAGGTCCACCGGGCGGACCGGCGACTCCTCGCGCCACCAGCCGAGCACCGGGGTCACCACGAACCGGCTGACCGGGATGTACAGCGCGGGCAGGGTCGCGAAGACCTGCACGCCGTCCGGCTCCAGCCCGGTCTCCTCCCACGCCTCGCGCAGCGCCGCCGCCACCGGCCCGGGCCCCGCCGGGTCGCCGTCCTCCGGATCCAGCGCGCCGCCCGGGAAGGACGGCTGTCCGGCGTGCGAGCGCAGCGAGCGGGCCCGCTCGATCAGCAAGAGGTCCGGTCCGGACGCGCCCTCGCCGAACAGCATCAGCACCGCGGCGGCCCGGCCGCCCTCGGGCGGCGGCAGGAACAGGCTCAGCTGCTCGGGCAGCACCCGCTCCGCGGCCTCCCGGACCGGCTCCAGCCAGACCGGCAGCCCGTCCCGCTCGACCTGCGGCACCCGCGGCACCCGCGGCTCCCCCCGCCCGCTCACTCGGCCACCGCCAGGTCGGCGACCTCGCCGTGGTGCGCGGCGGCGTCCGCGCGGGCGCCGGCCTCGCCGGGGAAGTCGGCGGGCGGCCGCAGCCGCTGGCCCGGGTGGCCGCCCAGCTCGTACTTCAGCAGCTTCCGCGCCTTCTCCGGGTCGGTCTCGCCCTCCCCGTAGGAGGGGCAGAGCGGTGCGATCGGGCAGGCCCCGCAGGCCGGCTTCTGGGAGTGGCAGATGCGCCGGCCGTGGAAGACCACCCGGTGCGAGAGCATTGTCCACTCGGACTTCGGGAAGATCTCCGCGACCGCCGCCTCGACCTTCACCGGGTCGTCCTCGGCGGTCCAGCCGAAGCGGCGGGCCAGCCGCCCGAAGTGGGTGTCCACGGTGATCCCGGGGACTCCGAAGGCGTTGCCGAGGACGACGTTGGCGGTCTTGCGGCCGACGCCGGGCAGGGTGACCAGGTCGGCCAGCCGGCCGGGCACCTCCCCGTCGAACTCGTCGCGCAGCGCGATCGACAGGCCGATCAGCGACTTCGCCTTGTTCCGGAAGAACCCGGTCGGCCGGATGATCTCCTCCAGCTCGGCCGGGTTCGCCGCCGCCATGTCCTCCGGCGTCGGGTACTTCGCGAACAGCGCCGGTGTCGTCTGGTTCACCCGCAGGTCGGTGGTCTGCGCCGACAGCACCGTCGCCACCAGCAGCTGGAAGGGGTTCTCGAAGTCCAGCTCCGGGTGCGCGTACGGGTACAGCTCCGCCAGTTCCCGGTTGATCCTCCGGGCCCTGCGCACCATCGCCAGCCGCGATTCCGGCTTGCGCACCTTGACCGCCCTGCCCGCCGGCTGCCCCGCAGACGCGGTCTTCCGGACCTTGCTCTCTGCCATGCGTGAAGGCTACGCCGGACGGCCGCGCTCCTGCGGCGGATCGGCCGGGCCCGCGCCCCTAGCCGATGGCCGCGCGCCGGTCGGCACATGTCAGGGGCAGGTGACGACCTGACCGGCCCAGGAGAGGCCGCCGCCGAAGCCGAGCAGCAGGGCGGGGGCGCCGGTCGGCACCTCGCCGCGCTCGACGAGCTTGGCGAGGGCGAGCGGGACGGAGGCGGCCGAGGTGTTGCCGGACTCGACGACGTCGCGGGCCACCACCGCGCCGGTGGCACCGAGGCGGTCGGCCAGCGCCTCGACGATCCGCAGGTTGGCCTGGTGGGTGACCACCGCGCCCAGGTCGGCGGGGGCGAGGCCGGCCCGGCGGCAGGCCTCCTCGGCGATCGGCGCCAGGGTGGTGGTCGCCCAGCGGTAGACGGTCTGGCCCTCCTGGCGGAAGTGCGGGCGCCAGCCGTCGTCCAGCCGGACGGCGTGGCCCCGCGTCGGGTCGGAGCCCCAGACCACCGGCCCGACACCCGGACGCCCGGTGCCCGCGGTGGCCGACGTGGCCGCGGTGTCCGGGCCGAGCACGGCGGCGCCCGCGCCGTCGCCGAGCAGGACGCAGGTGGAGCGGTCCGTCCAGTCGGTGACGTCGCTCATCCGTTCGGCGCCGACGACCAGCGCGTGGCGGGCGGCGCCGGCCCGGACGGCGTGGTCGGCGGTGGCCAGCGCGGTGCAGAAGCCGGCGCAGCCGTTGTTGACGTCGAAGCCGACGGCGGCCGGGATGCCCAGCCGCCCGGCGACCTGGGTGCCGATGTTCGGGCAGCGGTCCATCGCGGTGCAGGTCGCGACCACCACCAGGTCGATCTCGTCGGGCGCCAGTCCGGCGGCGGCGAGCGCCTTGCCGGCGGCGGCCGCGGCGAGGTCGGTGACGGTCTCGTCCTCGGCGATGCGACGGGTCACGATGCCGGTGCGCTGCCGGATCCACTCGTCGCTGGTGTCGACCAGCCGGGCGAGGTCGTGGTTGGTCAGGACCTTCGCGGGCTGGTGGTGGCCCAGCGCGACGATGCGGGAACCCGGCATGGCTGCTCCTCGGGGACGGGTCGGTGATGGGGCGTCATCACGCCGGACTATAGCGTCCGAACGGTCGGACTCTAAAACCCCGGCGCTCGCTACACTGGCGCGGTGAGCCCGAGAAGATCCGCCGCCGACAGCCGCCGGACCCGCGACGCGATCCTGGCCCGCGGCCTGGACCTCGCCTCGGTCGAGGGGCTGGAGGGCCTGACCATCGGCCGGCTCGCGACCGACCTGTCGATGAGCAAGTCCGGTGTCCTCGGGCACTTCGGCACCAAGGAGTGCCTGCAGCTGGCCGTCGTCGACGAGGCCGTCGCGATGTTCGTCCGCGAGGTGGTGCGGCGCTCGGAGACCGCCGGGGCCGCGCCGGGCCTGCCGCTGCTGCTCGCCCAGTGCGAGGCCTGGGTCTCCTACCTGGAGCGCGACCTGCTGCCCGGTGGCTGCTTCTTCACCACGGTGAGCGCGGAGTTCGACGACCGGGAGCCCGGGCCGGTCCGCTCGGCGGTGGTGGCCCGCAACGCGCTCTGGCAGCGCCGGGTGCGCCACCAGGTCGAGCTGGCGGTCGCCGCCGGGCAGCTGCCCGCCGGAACGGAACCGGAGCAGACCGTCTTCGAGCTGACCGGCCAGGTGCTCGCGCTCAACCACGCCCGCCGGCTGTACGGCGACCGGCGGGCGGCCGACCGCGCCCGGCGGGCGATGCGGCGGCTGCTCGGGCTGCCCGCCCCGGCCGCCGGGCGGCCCGCGACGCTCGCCGACCTGCCGGCGCCGTCGGAGGTCTGAAGGTCCACGGACCGGGCCGGCCCGCACCTGCCCCACCCGTACCCGGATCCGACCCCGACCCGTCACGACCCGCCGTGACCGAACCTGACCGGACTTGATCGAACCTGGCTTGATCACGACCGGCCCCGGCTGCACCACCCGGCCCCGCTGACCGGCTGACCTGCCGGTTCGGGCGGCTCCCGGAACGATTCCGGCGGTACGAATGGCCCCGCGCAGCACCCCTCGGAACACCCCCTCCTCATATGATCGGAGCGACATGCGCCATGCTTGGTGATGCAGAGCACTGTACGAACTTGTGCCGGAGGGCTTGACGGCCGGCCGGCCGAGAAGGAGGAAGCACGTGGACGACGTTCTGCGGCGCGCCGCACTCTTCGCGGCACTCGACGACGAACAGGCCGGCGAGCTGCGCGCTTCCATGACCGAGGTGACGCTCGCCCGCGGTGAGTCGCTGTTCCACGAGGGCGACCCGGGCGACCGGCTGTACGTCGTCGCCGAGGGCAAGGTCAAGCTGCACCGTGCCTCGCCGGACGGCCGCGAGAACATGCTCGCCGTCCTCGGCCCCAGCGAGATGATCGGCGAGCTCTCGCTGTTCGACCCGGGCCCGCGCACCGCCACCGCGAGCGCGCTGACCGAGGTCAAGCTGCTCGGCCTCGGCCACGGCGACCTCCAGCCCTGGCTGCACGCCCGCCCCGAGGTCTCGATCGCCCTGCTGCGCGCCATCGCCCGCCGCCTGCGCCGGACCAACGACGTGATGTCCGACCTGGTCTTCTCCGACGTGCCCGGGCGCGTCGCCAAGGCCCTGCTGGACCTCTCCCGCCGCTTCGGCGTGCAGTCCGAGGAGGGCATCCACGTCGCCCACGACCTCACCCAGGAGGAGCTGGCCCAGCTGGTCGGCGCCTCCCGCGAGACGGTCAACAAGGCGCTCGCCGACTTCGCCGGCCGCGGCTGGCTGAAGCTGGAGGCCCGCGCGGTCGTCCTGCTGGACGTCGAGCGGCTCTCCCGCCGCTCCCGGTAGCCGCGAACCGCGCAGCCGCCGACAGCGCGACCGCGCACCGCTCGCGACAGGGCCCGTACGCTCCGGCGTACGGGCCCTTCGCGTGCGGCCGGAGCGCGGCCGGACAGGCGCCGGACGGGCGCCGGACGGGCGCCGGACGTCAGTCCGGAATGAGCCCGTGCTCCCGCAGGTACTGCAGCTGGGCGCGGACCGACAGCTCGGCGGCCGGCCACAGCGCCCGGTCCACGTCCGCGTACACCCGGGCCACCACCTCGGCGGCCGTCCGGCAGCCGGCCTCGACCGCCGTCTCCACCTGGGCCAGCCGGCCGGCCCGGTGCGCGAGGTAGTAGTCCACCGCGCCGAGCGCGTCCGCGAGCACCGGCCCGTGGCCGGGCAGCACCGTCCGCACGCCGTGCTCGGCGGCCATGGTGTGCAGGTGGCGCAGCGAGTCCAGGTAGTCGCCGAGCCGGCCGTCCGGGTGGGCGACCATCGTGGTGCCGCGGCCGAGCACGGTGTCACCGGTGAGGACCGCGCCGTCCGCCGGCAGGTGGAAGGTCAGCGAGTCCGAGGTGTGGCCGGGCGTGGCCACCACCCGCAGGTCGAGACCGCCGACGTCCAGCCGCTGGCCGTGGGTGAGGCCCTCGGAGCCGAGCCGGTGTGCCGGGTCCAGCGCGCGGACCTCGGTGCGGGTCAGCTCGGCGAACCGGGCCGCGCCCTCGGAGTGGTCGGCGTGCCCGTGGGTCAGCAGGGTGAGCGCCACCCGCAGGCCCCGCTGCTCGGCGGTCTCGATCACCCGGCGCAGGTGGCCCTCGTGCAGCGGGCCCGGGTCGATCACCACCGCGAGGTCCGAGCCGGGCTCGGCGAGCAGCCAGGTGTTGGTGCCGTCCAGCGTCATCGGGGACGGGTTCGGCGCCAGCACGCAGTGCGCACGGGCGGTGGCCTCGCCGCCGATGGCGGCGGCGGGGTCACCGGGCAGGAGTCCGCTCACCGGCCGCCCTCTCCGTCGCGGTGCAACAGGCGCAGGGGCAGCGCCCGGACGAGGGCGCGCTGGGCCACCTCGGTGAAGCGGACCGGGCCGCTGTCGTCACAGGCCGGGGTGCGCGGGGTCAGGCTGCGGGCGGGCATCTCGGGTGCCGTCCGGCGAGCCACGTCATTGTGGGTCATCGGGCGTCGGTCCTTTCCGGGAGGAAGAAGAAGGGGACGGGCATGAGCGGGTCGTGCGGGCGAGGAGGGGCGCGGCGTCAGCCGACGCGTTCCTCGGGGAAGGTGCCGTCGATGGTCAGTTCGTCGTACCCCGGCCAGCGGACGGTCAGCCGCTCGCCGCGCACCTCGGCGCGGCCGAGCACCGGCTCCAGCGAGCGGCCGGCCGCCGCCTCCAGCGCCTCGGCGGCGCTGCGCACCGGCAGCAGTTCGCGCAGCACGGTGACGGTGGGCGGCAGCATGCCGAACCGGCCCTCCTGGTGGCCGCGGACGGCCTCGGCCGGGGTGAGCCAGGCGACCCGGTCGGCCTCGCCGACCTCCCGGGCGGCGTCCTGACCGGGCGGCAGGGCGGCGACGAAGAACCAGGTGTCGTAGCGGCGCTCCTCGAACGCCGGGGTGATCCAGCGTGCCCAGCCGGCCAGCAGGTCGCTGCGCAGCAGCAGGCCGTGGTCGCGCAGGAAACCGGCGAAGGAGAGTTCGTGGGCCTCCAGGGCGGCGCGCTCGGCGCTCCAGTCGCGGGGCTCGGCGACGCTGCCGGCGTCCGGGCCCGCCAGCAGGACCCCGGCCTCCTCGAAGGTCTCGCGGACCGCGGCGCAGACCACCGCCTGCGCGGTCGCCGGGTCCACACCGAGCCGCTCGGCCCAGGCGCGCGGGCCGGGACCGGCCCAGCCGATCTCCGCCTCGGCGTCCCGCCGGTCCACCCCGCCGCCCGGGTAGGCGTACATCCCGGCGGCGAACGCCATCGAGGTGCGGCGGCGCAGCAGGTACGCCTCGGGCGCGTCGCCCGCGGCCGTGTCCCTGAGCAGCACCACGGTGGCGGACGGCTTCGGCACGGGCGGGGTCAGCTCGCCCGCGTCGGCCGCCCGGATCCGGGCAGGCCAGCCGGGCGGCATCGGGAGCGTCCTTGCTCGCTGGTCCATGCCCGGATGCTAAGCGCCCGGGGGCGGGGTTGGACAGGGGTGATCCGTTGTCCTTCCCCGCCCCGGCGGGTCCTCGCGTCCGGGTGGGGCTCAGGCTCCGGCGCGGACGCGGACCTGCAGCTCGACCTCGACCGGGGCGTCCAGCGGCAGCACCGTGACGCCGACCGCGCTGCGGGCGTGCACGCCGGCCTCGCCGAGCACCTTGCCGAGCAGCTCGCTGGTGCCGTTGATCACCCCGGGCTGGCCGGTGAAGTCGGGGGCGGAGGCGACGAAGCCGACCACCTTGACGACCTGCTCGACCAGGTCGAGGTCGCCGATCACCGACTTGACGGCGGCCAGCGCGTTCAGCGCGCAGATCTGCGCGAGCTCCTTGGCCTCCTCCGGGGTGACCTCGGCGCCGACCTTGCCGGTGTTCGGCAGCTTGCCGCCCACCATCGGCAGCTGGCCGGAGGTGAAGACGAACTCACCCGTGCGCACCGCGGGCACGTAGGCGGCGACCGGGGCGGCCACCGGCGGCAGGGTCAGACCCAGCTCGGCGAGCTTCTCCTCGACCTTGCTCATGCCTGCTTCTCCCGCTTGAAGTAGGCCACCAGCTGCTCCGGGTTCGGGCCCGGTACGACCTGGACGAGCTCCCAGCCGTCCTCGCCGAAGTTGTCCAGGATCTGCTTCGTGGCGTGCACGAGCAGGGGTGCCGTCATGTATTCCCACTTGGTCATGGCCAGACTCTAGACGCTCCGTCCCGGCGGACCGGCACGGTCCGCGCCCCGGCGTGCTCCGGCGTGTGAGGTGGCCCACAAAGCGGGCATGATTCAGGTCCGGCCCCCGGGGTAGTCCCGGCATCCGGCGCGGTCCCTGGTTACCCTCGCGGGAGGGCACCCGCGAGGTGCCGGCCCTCGGAGACGGACGGAGACGGAGCGTGGCACGCACCCCCGGCCAGGCGGCCCGGCGCGATCCCGACTGGGAGGGCGTGCGGTTGCACGTGGTCAGCGGCAAGGGCGGAACCGGGAAGACCACGGTGGCCGCGGCGCTGGCGCTGGCGCTCGCCGCCCAGGGCCACCGGACGCTGCTGATCGAGGTGGAGGGCCGGCAGGGCATCGCCGAACTGTTCGGCATAGCGGCGCTGCCCTACGAGGAGCGCCGGATCGCCTCGGTCACCCCGGCCCAGCTCGGCCTGCCGGCCCGGGACGGCGCCGCGGCCGCGGGCGGCGAGGTGCACGCGCTCGCCATCGACACCGAGCAGGCCCTCCTTGAGTACCTCGACATGTTCTACAAGCTCGGCCGGGCCGGGAAGGCGCTGCAGAAGGTCGGCTTCGTCGACTTCGCCACCACCATCGCCCCCGGCGTCCGGGACGTCCTGCTGACCGGCAAGGCCTGCGAGGCCGCCCGCCGCAAGGGCCCGGACGGGCGGCGCCGGTACGACGCGGTGGTGATGGACGCGCCGCCGACGGGGCGGATCACCCGGTTCCTGAACGTCAACTCCGAGGTGGCGGGCCTGGCCCGGATCGGCCCGATCCACAGCCAGGCGCAGGCCGTGATGCGGGTGCTGAAGTCGGCGGAGACCGCCGTGCACCTGGTCACCCTGCTGGAGGAGATGCCGGTCCAGGAGACCGTGGACGGCTTCGCCGAGCTGCACGAGGCGGGGCTGCCGGTGGGCGGGGTGCTGGTCAACATGGTCCGGCCGCCGGTGCTGGACGCGGCGGCGGTGGCCGCGGTGGACGGCGACCACCGCGAGGAGGTCGCACTGGCCCTCGGCGAGGCCGGGCTCGGCGGGCGCTCGCGCAAGCCGGAGACCGTCCGGGCGGCGGTCGAGCCGCTGCTCGACCCGCTGCTGGAGCAGGCCAGGGAGCACGCCGAGCGGGTGGAGCTGGAGCGCGCGCGGCGCGCCGACCTGCAGCAGCTGAAGCTCCCGACGTACGAACTTCCGCTGCTGGGCGAGGGCGTGGACCTCGGCGGGCTCTACCGGCTGGCGGGCGAACTGAAGCGTCAGGGGGCAGCGTGAGCGGGCGGAACAGCGGGAGCGGCGGCGCGGGCGGCGGAGTGAACGGCGGCGTGAACGGCATCGCGGGCGGCGGTCCGAACGGCGGAACGAGCGGCGGAGCGAGCGGCGCCGACGGCAGCCGGCTCGCCGTGGACGGGCTGATCGACGACCCGAAGACCCGGATCATCGTCTGCTGCGGCTCCGGTGGTGTCGGCAAGACCACCACCGCGGCGGCCATCGGCCTGCGGGCCGCCGAGCGCGGCCGCAAGGTCGTCGTGCTGACCATCGACCCGGCCCGCCGGCTGGCGCAGTCGATGGGGCTGACCGAGCTCGACAACACCCCGCGGATCGTCAAGGGCGTGAGCGGCGAGGGCGAGCTGCAGGCCATGATGCTCGACATGAAGCGGACCTTCGACGAGGTCGTGCTCGCCCACGCCGAGCCCGAGCGGGCCCGCGCGATCATGGAGAACCCCTTCTACCAGTCCCTGTCGGCCGGCTTCGCGGGCACCCAGGAGTACATGGCGATGGAGAAGCTCGGCCAGCTGCGGGCGGCCGAGGAGTGGGACCTCATCGTCGTCGACACCCCGCCCTCGCGCTCCGCGCTGGACTTCCTGGACGCGCCGAACCGGCTCGGGTCCTTCCTGGACGGCAAGGTGATCCGGATCCTGACCGCGCCGGCCAAGGTCGGCGGCCGGTCCGCGATGAAGTTCCTGAACGCCGGGATGGGCCTGTTCACCGGCACCCTCGGCAAGATCTTCGGCGCCCAGCTGCTGACCGACGTGCAGACCTTCGTCAGCGCGATGGACTCGATGTTCGGCGGTTTCCGCGAACGCGCGGACCGCACGTACCAGCTGCTCCAGGCGCCGGGCACGGCGTTCCTGGTGGTGGCCGCTCCGGAGCGGGACGCGCTGCGCGAGGCGGCGTACTTCGTGGACCGGCTGGCCGCCGACCGGATGCCGCTGGCCGGGCTGGTGCTCAACCGGGTGCACGGGACGGGCGCGCCGCAGCTCACCGCCGAACGGGCGCTGGCCGCCGCCGAGGCGCTGGAGGAGAACGGCGCGGAGCACGCCTCGCCGGAGGCCGAGCTGCTCGCGGCCGGGCTGCTGCGGCTGCACGCCGAGCGGATGCAGGTGATGGTGCGCGAACGCCGGACCCGCGACCGCTTCGTCTCGGTCTACCCGGACGTGCCGATCGTCGAGGTCGCCGCACTGCCCGGGGACGTCCACGACCTGGACGGACTGCGGGCGATCGGCGAACGGCTCAGCGGCTCCACCGGCTGACGCCGGCCCCGGACACCGGTCGGCCCGGACACCGGTCGGCCCGGGCCCCCCAGCCCGGGCCGACCGACCGTCCTGCTACGACCCGGGGGCTCAGCCCGCCTGGGCGTAGTCCGTCAGTATCACGCCGGTGGCCAGCGAGGCCTCGTACTCCGTACGCGCCGTCTCCAGCAGCCGGCGCCACGAGATCACGGTCGGCCGGCGGCGCAGCAGCGCCCGGCGCTCGCGCTCGGTCATCCCGCCCCAGACCCCGAACTCCACCCGGTTGTCCAGCGCGTCCGCCAGGCACTCCGTGCGCACCGGGCACCCGCTGCACACCGCCTTGGCGCGGTTCTGCGCCGCCCCCTGGACGAACAGTTCGTCCGGATCGCTCGTGCGGCAGGCGGCCTGCGCACTCCAGTCGTCTACCCAGCCCATGCCGGCGCCGTCCTCTCCCGAATCGAGGCTCCCCCACGGCGGCAACGGCATATTCACCGTTGCCAGTTGAGGACGTTACGGAAGAACGACAGGTTGCAACAGCCCCTTCGGGCTCAATCTCGAATGACCCAATTGGACTATGGGTGGCGATCAGCTCACTCGTTGGAGTGATCGCAGGTCGCAAGCCTTGCCAGCCCGACGGGCGCCACTCTCGCCACGCGGGTCGTCACTCAGCGCTACCGGACACAGCGGTGCAGCGGGCGACAGCTGCCTCAAAAGCACCCCAGGAGCGGGCAATTCGGGCAATTCTCATCACTCACAAGAGTGATCGATGCTGACACAGCGAAGCTGTCGCAAGCTTGTGACAAGCGTAGGCGAACACCTGCCCCGGTGTGTGGCATTCGGCAACGTAGGGTTCTCCCCATGGCACCGAAGCGCCCCCAGGCATCCCCGCCCCCCGGCAACACCGGAGCTCCGCGCGGCAAGCGCCGCGGGTCACCGCTGGACTACGCGGGACACGGAGTGAAGTTCCTGGGGGTCAGTGTGCTCTCCGGCGTCCTGCTGGCCGGCATGGCCCTGCCTGCCGTCGGCGCGCTCGGGCTGACCGCCAAGAACACGGCGGAGGGCTTCTCCAACATCTCGGACGACTTCAAGACCCCGCCGCTCACCCAGGCGACCCAGATCTTCGACGCCAAGGGCGGGCTGATCGCCAAGGTGTACGAGCGCGACCGCACCGTCCTCACCGCCGACCAGATGTCGCCGTACATGCGGCAGGCCCAGGTCGACATCGAGGACGCCCGCTTCTACGAGCACGGCGCCGTCGACCTCAAGGGCGTGCTCCGCGCGATCAGCAAGAACGCGGAGAGCGGCACCGCCTCCCAAGGCGCCTCGACGCTCACCCAGCAGTACGTGAAGAACGTCAACGTCGAGAAGGCCGGTGACGACCAGGCCGCCGTCCTGGAGGCCCAGCGCAAGACCCTGGGCCGCAAGATCCAGGAGCTGAAGGTCGCGATCAAGCTGGAGGAGGACCTGACCAAGGACCAGATCCTCACCAACTACCTCAACATCACCTTCTACGGCCACCAGGCGTACGGCATCGAGGCCGCGTCCCAGCGCTACTTCAGCAAGTCCAACAAGGACCTCACCATCGCCGAGGCCGCCACCCTGGCCGGCCTGGTGCAGAACCCGTCGCAGTACGACCCGGTGCGCTTCCCGGACAACGCGGTGAAGCGGCGCAACGTCGTGATCGACAAGATGGTCGAGAACAAGCACGTCACCCCGGACCAGGCCAAGGAGGCCAAGGCCGCCCCGCTGGGCCTGAAGTACAAGGACCCGCAGAACGGCTGCATCACCGCCCAGGCGGGCATGGGCTTCTTCTGCGACTACGTCCGGCACGTGGTCAAGCAGGACCCGGTGTTCGGCAAGAACGCCGCCGAGCGCAAGAAGTTCTGGGACCAGGGCGGTCTGAACATCTACACCACCCTCGACCCGGACAAGCAGGCCGCCGCCCAGGCCGCCGTCACCACCAAGGTCAAGGTCACCGACCCGGTCTCGGCCGCCGCGACCATGATGGAGCCGGGCACCGGCAAGATCCTGGCGATGGCCCAGACCCGCCCGTACGGCCTGGAGCCGGCCAAGAACCAGACCGTCGTCAACCTCAACGTCGACGCGGCGATGGGCGGCGGCAACGGCTTCCAGCCCGGTTCGACGTTCAAGCCGATCATCGCCGCGGCCGCGCTTGAGAACGGCATGCCGCCCACCAAGGCGTACCCGTCCGAGAACCGCATCGAGTGGCCGACGATGAAGACCTGCGAAGGCACCTGGAAGAACACCGAGAAGGGCGACAAGCGCTACGTCCCGAACGAGAGCAAGAGCGAGGTCGGCCCCTACGAGCTGAAGCAGGCGATGGCCCTCTCGGTCAACACCTACTTCGTTCAGATGGAGCAGGAGATGGGCCTCTGCCCCGTCAAGCAGATGCTCGACAAGCTGGGCATCACCGCCACCGCGTCCGGTGACAAGATCGACGTCGTGCCCTCGATCACCCTGGGCACCAAGGAGATGTCGCCGCTGACCATGGCGAACGTCTACGCGACCTTCGCCGCCCGCGGCAAGCACTGCACGCCGATCGCGATCAACAAGATCACCACCGTCGACGGCAAGGACGTCAAGGTCCCGCAGACCAGCTGCACCCAGGCCTTCTCCGAGCAGACCGCCGACGCGATGAACACCGTCCTGCTCAACGTGACCGAGAAGGGCACCGGCGCCACCCTCGGCCTGGAGGACGGCCGCCAGATCGCCGGCAAGACCGGTACCACCGACAAGAAGAAGGCCGCCTGGTTCAGCGGCTACACCCCGCAGCTCGCGACCGCGGTCTGGATCGGCGGCCCGACCGGCGGCGTCGAGATGAAGAACATGAAGATCGGCGACACCTACTACGGCTCCGACGGCGTCTTCGGCGCCACCGGTCCCGGCCCGATCTGGAAGATGGCCATGGACGGCGCGCTGAAGGGCTCGTCCAAGGAGACCTTCCAGACCGTCGACATCCCGGACCCGGCCCCCAAGCCGGACCCGAACGCCACCGCCCCGGCCAGCCCGCCGGCCGACCCGAACGCGGGCGGCAACCCGCCGCCGGCCCCGAACCCCGGCATCCCCGGCACCAACGCGGGCGGCGTGATCGGCGGCGGCTTCACCTTCCCGCCCGGCGTCATCGGCGGCGGTGACGGGAACGGCAACGGGAACGGCAACGGGCACGGCCGCCACTGAGCGGACGCCCGCCGAACGACGAGGGGCGCCCCCCGAGCTGATCGCTCGGGGGGCGCCCCTCGTCCCGGCCCTCTGCGGGACCGGTCGGCTTGCCGCGGGCTCAGCCGGCGAGCGCGGACTTCACCGCGGCGGCCACCCGGCCGCCCTCGGCCAGGCCCTCGACCTTCGGCCGCACCAGCTTCATCACGGCGCCCATGCCCTGCGGCCCGCTCGCCCCGCTCTCCGCGACGGCGGCGGCCACGATCGCCGCCAGCTCCTCGTCGGACAGCTGCTTGGGCAGGTACCCGGCCAGCAGCTCGCCCTCGGCCCGCTCCCGGGCGGCCTGCTCGGCCCGGCCGGCGGTGTCGAAGGCCTCCGCGGCCTCCCGGCGCTTCTTCGCCTCCCGGCCGATCACCTTGAGCACGTCGGCGTCGGAGAGCTCGCGCTTCGCCTTGCCCGCCACCTCCTCGCTGGTGACGGCGGCCAGCGTGAGCCGGATGGTGGACGAGCGCAGCTCGTCCCGGTCCCTGATGGCAGCCGTGAGGTCCTCCTGCAGCTGCACCTTGAGCGTGGTCATGGCCCCGAGTCTCCCACCTGCGACGTTCCGCCGCCCACCATTAACCGTGCCCCTCCCCCGCGCCCTCCCTCCACCCGGCCTCCCGCTTTAAAGTGGTTACATGACCGACGAGCGAGCCCCCGGCCTGGTCCTGCACTCCCCCGGCGGAACGCGGTTCCACTTCGACCCCGGCACGCTCTGCCTGGAACTGCTGCCCACCGGCGGCCCCGGCCCGTACGCCCGCTACGAGGTGCTGCACCGCCCGTCCGACCTGGCCGACTGGGCCGGGCGCTCGCGGCTCGCCCTGCCGCCCGGCGCCGTCCGGATCACCGACGGCCAGCTCACCGCCGTCCGCGCCCTGCGGGACGCCCTCTGGCGGCTCACCGCGGCCCGCGCCGCCCACGGCCCGGCCGCCGGGGACCCCGCCGACTACGCCGTGCTCAACCGGGCCGCCGCCCGGCCCCCGCTCGCCCCGCAGATCGCCCCGGACGGCACCCCGGCACCGCCCCTGCCCGGCGACGGCGACCAGCTCGCCTCCGCCGTCGCCCGCGACGCCATCGCCCTGTTCACCGGCCCCCACGCGGACCGGGTCCGCGAGTGCGGCGCCGACGACTGCCGGCTGCTCTTCGTCGACACCTCACGGCCTGGGCGGCGGCGCTGGTGCTCGATGGAGCGCTGCGGCAACCGCCACAAGGTCCGGGCCCTGCGCGCCCGGCGCGGACAGCCCGAGGAGTGACCTCGCGCGTCCCCGCCCGGCCCCGCGCGTCCCCGTGCGTCCCCCTACGAGCACCGGCAGTTCACCTGCTGATCCGCCGTCTGAGAGCATGGAACGATGCGACCGCTGTACTCCGTTCCCCTCGGAATCGCCGCCACCGGCGCCGCCTGCCTCGCCTACTCCGCCGGGTACGAGGTCCGTTCCTTCCGCCTCAGGCGCGTCGAGGTTCCGGTCCTCCCCCGGGGCGCCCGCCCCATCCGGGTACTGCAGGTCTCCGACATCCACATGGTGGGCAACCAGGCCAAGAAGCAGCGCTGGCTCCAGAGCCTCGCCGGCCTGCGCCCCGACCTGGTGGTCAACACCGGCGACAACCTCTCCGACCCGCTCGGAGTCCCGGCCGTCCTGGACTCGCTCGGGCCGCTGATGGAGTTCCCCGGCGTCTACGTCTTCGGGTCCAACGACTACTACGGCCCCGCCCGCAAGAACCCGGCCCGCTACCTCCAGGCCATGCGCAGCGGCGTCCACGGCATGAACAACCCCGACGGCAGCGCCGCCCGCGGCATCTCCGGGGCCGTCCACAACCCGTGGGAGAAGCTGCGCGACGGCTTCGACGCGGCCGGCTGGCTCGACCTCACCAACACCCGGGGCCGCCTCACCGTCGCCGGCCTCGACCTGGAGTTCACCGGCCTGGACGACCCGCACATCCGCCGCGACCGCTACAGCGAGGTCGCCGGCGGCCCCTCCGCCGACGCCGACCTCTCCCTCGCCGTCGTGCACGCCCCCTACCTGCGCGTCCTCGACGCCTTCGCGGCCGACCGCTACCCGCTGATCCTCGCCGGCCACACCCACGGCGGCCAGCTCTGCATCCCCTTCTACGGGGCCCTGGTCACCAACTGCGACCTCGACGCCAAGCGGGTCAAGGGCCTCTCCACCCACCAGGCCGGCGGCAGCCGCTCCTACCTCCACGTCTCGGCCGGCTGCGGCACCAACCGCTACACCCCCGTCCGCTTCGCCTGCCCCCCCGAGGCCACCCTCCTCACCCTCACCCCGGTCTCCCGCTGACCCACCCACCCCGCTCGCCGAGATACCGGATTTCGTCTCTCGGCGAGCGTCCGGTAGAGTTCTACTCGTCGCGAAGGAGACGGAGCGACAAACAGAAAGACCGGGGTGTGGCGCAGCTTGGTAGCGCGCTTCGTTCGGGACGAAGAGGCCGTGGGTTCAAATCCCGCCACCCCGACCCAGTAAGACCAGCTCAGGGCCGGTCTCCCGCAAGGGAGACCGGCCCTGACTGGTTTTCGGGGCCCGCTCTGGAGAAATCCTGGAGAAGATCTTGGAATTCCCCTCCAGGACGGGCCCTACTGGCTGCCCTTCAGGAGAGCGTCGAGAACGGCCACAGGTGAGCCAGGGCACATCTGCCGACGCGCGTCGAGCGCGGCGTCCCAGATCGAGGTGAGGCCGTCGACCAGTTCCTCGCGCATCTCGGTGGTCACGTGCGAGTAGCGGGCCTGGACCGACCCATCCATGTGGCCCATCCGTTCGTCCGCCAGGACCTTGGGCGTCTTCAGCTCATCGAGCAGCACCTTCTGGAGATGGCGCGCGCTGTGCGGCGTCATCCCCTTGGCGATCGGCATCCAGCAGGAATCCGCACGCGCCGTGGCCCCGCGTCCCCTGGCCGGTACGCCCGGCCAGGGGGCGGCCAGCACCGGCACCGGGTGGGCCTCCTCCTTGCCGCGCGCGGGATACCAACCGGTGACCGCAGGCTGGAAGAGCCAGGTGCCGAAACCGGAGCGCCGCCAGTGCGCCGCCCGCTCCCCCGAGGTGGCGTTCCGCACGTAGCCGAGGTCGGCGATCGCCTTCTCCACGCGAATGCGGGTGGCCTCGGCCACGGCGTCCGGCCGGTTCAGCACGTTGGAGACCGTCCCCGTGGAGACGCCGGCTCGCCGCGCGACGTCGACCAGCTTCGCTCCGGGACGTTGGGCGGCCCCGTTGGCAGCACCGTGTCCGCTGAAGACGTAGGTCCGGCCGTGGCACTCGCAGGGCTTCGGGGCGGTCCGGCTGATCTGTCCGGTGAGCAGGCCGGTGATGAACCGCGGGGAGTCCACGGTCCGGTATGAGTCGTCCTTGGGTGAACAGCGGTGCAGTTCGCCGGAGTCCAGCTCGTAGAGCTGGTGCTCAATGCGGATGCTCGCCGAGCGGACGTACTCCGTCTCCAGTCCGACCAGCTCACCCCAGCGCGGCCCCATGTAGCCCTTGGTGGTCACGGCCACGAACTCGTCGTCCCGGCCGGACAGCAGGGACGCGCGCTCGGCAATCAGCAGGAGGCCCAGCGCACTGGTGACCACCTTCTCCGGGCCGCGGTTCCGGGAGCGGCCCGCTCGGCGGCCTCGCCCTCGGCGGCGGCTGGCCGGGTTCGCCTCGCGCAGTCCGTCCTCGACGGCGTCCCCAAGGATCAGGTGCAGGGTGCTGCGCCAGGTCTTGATGCTGCTGACTGCGTAACCCCGCTCGCGCTCCTTCTTTGCCCACTCCTCGATCTGGGCCCGCGTCAGGTCGACGACGGCGATCTGCTCGAACTCGGGAAGCAGGTGCTCCTCGATGTGCCGCCGGTAGTTCTGCATGGTCGACGGAGCGAGATCCTGGAGGGCGTACCACTCGTTGGCGTACTCGCCGAACGTGGTCCTGTTGGCTACGACGGCCTTCTTCAGGCCAGCTAGCAGTTTGGCCTCCTCGGCGTCTGCGGCCTTCTTCGCAGCGGCCTTGGTGCGGAAGCGGATGGCCTCGCCCTGATCATCGCGGACGGTGGCGTACTTGCCCGGCGCGAGCTTGTACCGGCCGCGCCAGTAGCCGCCGAGGTTCTCGGCGTAGCCCAAGTTGTTCTCCCTACAAAGAGGCGTGCCGCCCGGCAGAATCCGGGCGGCACGCGATGGTGTACTCAGGCGGCGTTCGCCTGCTGGTGAACGGCGGACCGACGCGGCACTCGCGCACGAAGGCGAACCGGAGCACTGGCCGGCTCCGGAGCCCGACGCGGGCTCATGCGTGCCTGTGTGGTGGCCGCCCCCAGCCGGTTCTCCGGGGGCGGGGCCGGCCTCGTCTCGTAGAGCTGGATGATCTCGGCGAACTGGTCGGCGGTGAACCGGTAGGAGCGACCGGGCTTCGTGAACGGAATGCGTCCGCGCCGCGCCTGCTCCTTCACCCACCACTCGGACATGCCGATGGCTTCGGCCACGTCCGCCGGGAGAAACAGGGGCGGCAGTCCGTTCTGCGTCTTGGGCAAGGTCAACCCTCCTGAGTTCTATTGGGGGTGCTTCCCCTTGTTCTCTGAGGTACCGCTACCGCCGCTACCCCGCTACCTTGCAGGTCAGGGTGGGTGGATTGGTAGCGGCAGAGGTAGCGGTAGCGGATCGGACGGGGTCAGCCGACCGTGGTGAGCCCGGCCGGGACGGCGGCGGGCACGTCCTGCCCGGTGGTGGCGGATGCCGGGTCGGTAGCCGCTACCGCTACCTCTTCCGCTACCGGAAAGAGGGTCCTGACCTGCGCGGTAGCGGAGGTAGCGGAGGTAGCGGCAGTTTCGGGAACGGGCGGGCAGTAGCGCAGCCACGCGTCGGCGAGGTCTTCGGCGTAGTAGCCCTTGAGGACCGTTTTGGGGGCGGTCTTGATGTTGCGGGTCTTGATGGGCTTGCCGGCGGCGGTGACGTACTCGCCGAGCATCTGGGACAGGGTGCGGGTGGTGAGCGGGCGGCCGTCGAGGTCGGCCCACGGGGCGTCGTCGAGGTCGTTGAGCTTCTCGACCAGGACGTTGCTGAGCACGCGCTCGGCGCCGTCGAAGATGGCGCGCACGTCGGTGAGCAGGCGGATGCCGAGCGATCCACTGTCGGTGTCCTGTGCGGCCTTGACCATGTGGAGGCAGGCGGCGCGGGCCCGCTTGGGCCAGTGCCCGCCGGCGGCCTCGGCGACGGCGAGCAGGGGTTCCCACACGTCGGCGGGCCGGTCGTTGACACCCTCGGGCATCTCGGGCCACGCGCCGTCGACCTTCTCGCGTACGGCGTCGGCCCAAGCGGCGAGGCGATCGCGTAGTACGTGGCCCTCGGGCACGTGGATGCGCTCGCGGAAGGGCTCGACCTTCTCGTTAGGGGCCCGGCGACGCATGCGAATGACGATCGAGCGGCCCATGATCGTGTCGGGCAGGTCCCCGATTCCGGCGAGGGCGAGGGCGGCGTAGACGGGGAACTTGACGACCTTGTGGGTGTCGCCCTCGCGGACGCTGCGGGTGACGCCTCCGGTACGGCGGTATCCGGAGTTGATGAGGCCGCGCAGGTCTTCGGCGCCGGCGGCCTTGGGGCCGAAGACGGTGTCGACCTCGTCCCAGAGGATGGTGGGGCGCCCGGCGTCGTCGCCGGAGATGGAGCGGAACAGGGCGCTGGCGGAGATGTCGTTGGTGACCATCGGGTTGGGGACGATGGTCTGGGCGATCTCCAGCACGCGGGTCTTACCGCTCTGCGGTTCCGGGGAGAGCAGGGCGAGGCGGGGGGTGGTCTCGAAGCAGTCCATGAAGTGGGTGTGGACGCCCCACAGCACGAGCGCGACGTAGGCGTGTTCGCTGGGCAGGGCGTTGAAGCGGCGGTGGTGGCGCTCGATCTCGTCGAGCAGGGCGGCGCCGTCCTCGGTGGGGGTGACGGCGTTGGTCGAATCGGTCATGCTGGCCTCTCTGGTTCTGTGAGCCGGAGCGGAGCGGCCACCGGTTCTTTGCCGGATGGGTGGCCGCTCCGGTGTGCTCGTAGGGTGGCTAGGTGAGGTGGGCGCCGGCGGCGGCAAGGCCACGGGTGACGGCGCGGGTGGCGTAGGCGTGGGGCACCCCAACGGACACGGCCGCGCCGATGAGCTGCTCGGCGAGGGTGCTGAGGTGGCAGGGGCCGGGGCAGCGGGTGTGTTGGGCGGCGAGGAAGCGGGCGGCGCCGAACGCCTGTGAGCTGGCGCCGTTTTCCTGGCGGGCGCGGATGAGGTCGACGCCCCGGGCGAGGCCGGTGCGGACGTAGCCCTCGGTGTGGCGGCATCCGTGGTCTGTGTTGCGGGACCACGTGCTGCCGGGGGTGGAAGAGACCACCCGGCTCCCGCTCGGCGCGGGGGTGGTGTCTTCCTTGGCCGCGAGGGCGCGGACGGCGTCGGGCAGGTCGGTCATGGTGCCGATGCCGGGTCCGAGCCAACGGGCGTAGTGCATCAGGGACTTGATGTCGACGTCCGGGCGGACGTGATTGGCGGAGTTCATGACGCCCCGGTAAATCCAGTGCTGTCCGCGCGTGGTGGGCACGGTGAGCGTCGGGGGCAGCGCGGCACAGGCCCACGTTACGGCGTCCGCGCTGTCGAGATCGACGACGGTGACACCGGCCCCGCCGGGGTGGTAGCCGACGGCGGCGGCCTGTCGCCAGGCGCGGGCCCATGCCGAACCGGTCAGGGTGCCAGGGGCAGTGGTGGCGGCGGCCCATGCGTGGCAGGGCAGCGGGCACGCGCACGGGCCGGGGGTCTTCATGTTCGGCCGGCCGCCGCACGCGATGTCCGCGCAGGTCGGGCAGTTGTGCAGGGGTCGCTTGTTGGCGCTGAGCGGTAGTGCGGGGATGCCCCGCGCGGCGAGCCAGAGTGCGAGTTGTAGCAGCGGGGAATGGGTCACGCGACCCTCCCCCGGTGGCGCTGGCCGGTGACGGGCGCGGTGAACAGGGTGTTATCGGGCACGGGTTCCTCGTGGGAGGTCACAGCGGCGGGGCGGAGCCGCACCGCAGGGGCCGGTGCGGCCTGGGCCAGCGCGGCAGCGGGGGTGTGCTGCTCAGCGCAGACCTTGTGCGAAGGCCGACACTGGTCGTCGCGGAGTGGGGTCGGTCCGCCGCACCACCGGCACGGCAGGATGCGGGTGCGGTCGTAGTGGCAAGCGTCGCGCCAGTCGAGGGCGCTCATGCGGCGGCGGTGCCGGGTGCGGTGTCGATGAGGGTGGCGATGATGTGGTCGGCCGCTGCCGCCGTGGCGGGGTCTGCGTCCACGCCCCACCGCGCGCGCAGGGCGCGCAGGGTTTCGATCAGGGGTTGATCGGGTTGGGCGGTGATCTGGCCGACGCGGGCCGGGCTGAGGCCGAGGCGGGCGGCTATCGCCCGGATGGACAGGCCGGCGGTGTGGTGGGCCCATCGGATGGTGGCGTCGCGCTCCAGCCGGGCGGCGTCGTCCCGGAACGCAGCCAGCGCCAACCGCAACGGCGCCTCGGCGGCGGGTTGGGTGTCCAGTTTTCTGGACACCCGGGCCCCGCCCTGGGCGGGCGCCGGGACCGGGGCGAGGGCGGGTGGGGCGTCCAGTTTTCTGGACACGGCAGCCCCTTTCCGATGGGCGGCAGGCGGGGTGCGGGTGGCATGCCGGGCGAGGGAGGCCAATACCTTCTCGCGCCACCGGAACGCCCACACCCGGCAGTTGGCACATGTGATGTGGGTGTGGCCGGGCAGGGGCGGACGCTTGCGGGCGGAGTAGGACCAGGCCATGGAGTCGGCGGAGGCGAGCATGCTGCCGTAGGACGCCAGGCCCGACGTCTTGATCCCGAAGCCATGGAGCCGGATCCCAGGAACGCGGTCGCGGACGGCCGCGATGATCTCGGCGGCTTCCGTGGTGGCCTGCCTCCGGCACACCGACCCGATCCCCACGATCGGCTCACCCGCGAGGTCCACGCCCGCATCCCCGTACCGGTCGATGCAGGTCAGGTACTCCTCCAGCCGGTAGCCCTGGAGGACGGGGATGAACGGCAGGTCCGGCGCGATGTCCCGCAGCAGCAGGTAGTTCGCGACGGTGCGGCGCTGGTGCTCGGCCACGCTGAGGCCCGTGCCGGCGAACGTGACGCCGCCGCCGGCCGTGCCGCCGCTGATGACGATCGGCTCGCACATCCAGTCCTGCGGCGACGCCCACAGCAGCCCACCGATCTCGTCCCGGTAGCGGCGCACCCGGTCCGCGTACTCGTGCGGGGAAGGGCCGTGGTCCCAGGAGCCGTATTGCTGAAGCTCGGTGAACCCGCCCGAGTCGAGCGACCAGTTTCCGAGCGCCCGCGGCAGCTGCCGGCGGGAGCGTAGGCGGCGGTCGGAGACGAACAGCCAGGCCCGGGTGTCCTTCAGCCAGCCGGGGGCGTGGGTGCCGAGGAAGAAGTCCACGACAACGCGCCGGTCACCGGTTGCGGTTGGAGACAGTGACGTTGACGTTCACAGCGCCCTGCCCGCCGCCGCCCCGGCCACCGCTGCCGCCGGTGGTCTTGGCGAGGGCGTAGGCGCCGACCCCGAGCACGGCGAGGCCGCCGACGCTCCCGGCCGCCGCCGCGACGGCCTGAACCGCGTAGCCGATGCCAAGGCCGCCGGCGCCGAGGGCGACGCCACCGGCGAGCAGGCGGGCGGGCCACGGGTCCCGCGCCGGAACCGGGTTGGTGGCCGGGGGCGGGGTGGGAAGGTAGACGGTGGTCGGCGCGAGGGCCGGGGCGTGGACCACCGGGGCGGGGGCGGCGGGGTGGTAGACGGCGGGCGGTGCGGTGAGGTTCTGGGCGGGGGGGGAGGTAGTAGGGGGTGCCGTCCGGGCCGTGGAGCACCGGGGCGGCGAACAGCTGCTGCGGGGCGGTGGTGCGGTCCATCGGGTTCTCCCGTCGGCGGGGCGGTGCGCGGGTGGGTGGGTCAGTGGCCGGAGACGAGTCGGACCAGGGAGGCGAGGAAGTCGTTCACGGGTCCGGCGACGCCGGTTCCGGCGGCGGTGAAGCCGGAGAGCCAGAGCACGAGCGCGGTGGGCAGGGAGACGCGCCGGCCCCGGATGAGGACGGCGGAGATGATCGCGAACAGGATGGTGGTGCTGAGCGCAACGATCACGGCGGGGCTCTCTTCCGGGGGGTGGATGGGTGTGGGGCGGCCCGCCCCGAGACTGTCGGGGCGGGCCGTGGTGCCTGTTGCGTGCCTGTAGTGCCGGCCTGTCTGTCGCCTGTTGCCTGTCGCCTGTCTGTAGCCTGTAGTCCCGCAGGTCGCAGGGGGTCTGACAGGTGTCGGGCGGGCGGAACCCCCTCCCTGCGGGGCGGGGGCGACAGGCGACAGACAGGCGGTCTGGTCAGTCGCCGGCGGGCGGTTCGGGCAGGTGCTGACGGTGGACGTAGCGGGCCTTGCTGCCCTCGCCGACGCGCACCACTTCGCCGTTCTCGGCCCAGGACTTGAGCCATCCGGCGATGGTCGGACGGGTGGTCCCGAACTCCGGCTTGAGGATCTTCTCCATCGCGCTCGCTCCCGTGCCCTCGGGCCCCGCCGTGATGAGGAGCATGAGCGCGGCCTCCCGGGCACCGGGCTCCGGGGTGGCGAGTTCGCGGCCGGTGGTCCAGGTGGACGGGTCGGCCCAGTCGGTGCCGGGCGGGTTGGGGTCGGCGTCGGTGCCGGCGGCGGGCAGCAGCCAGATCGATTCGAGGTCGTCGACCGGCGCCTCGGCGGGGGTGTCCCATCCGGCCGTGGCCTTCCACCCGCCGGCCGGAGCCGAGCCCCGGCCGGTTCCGGCCGCCGGGCCGCCGGCGGTGCCGGTCGTTGTGGCGGTGGCCGTGACGGCTTCGGTGCCGGTGGCCCAGAGGTGGCCACAGCGCTCCAGCAGCCAGCGGTCGGTGTAGTCGGTGCCGGCGGCTTCGAGGGAGGGGGCGTCGAGGGCGGGGCGGCGGTGGGCGGTGAGCACGCTGACCTCCTCGATCATGCCGGGGGTGATGCGCGGCTGGTGGGCCTTGGCCGGCTGCTTGCCCTCGGTGCCGACGAGCACCGACCCCGGCCCGGAGAAGCTGTCCTCGGCGCGCAGGGCCCGCCAGCCGAAGAGGTGCCCGAGTTCGGAGTCCTCGAATGCGCCGGTGGCGAGCCGGTTGGAGGCCATCTTGCGCACGAGCGGGTCGGGCATGACGTCCTGGGTGACGCGCAGGACGGAGACCACGGCGCGGATGGCCATGGCGCGGGCGATGCGGATGACCTCGGAGACGCCGGCGAGGACGGCGCGGGCCTCGCGGGTGGCGGCGACCTCGGCGCCTTCGTCCATGACGATGACGATCTCGGGGACGGTCGGGCCGACGGGCAGCTTGTCGTCGTTGGCGTCGCGCATGGCGTCCTGGTAGGCGGCCTTGCGGCGCTTGGCGATCCGGACCGCCGCCGCCAGCATGCGCTTGGCCTCCTCGGGGGTGGACGCCACCCAGTCCACGCCCGGCACCGGGATCTCGGCGTCGGCCCAGCGGGAGCCGGGCCGGTGGATCTGGGCGTCGCGCCAGGCGTTCAGCCAGGGCAGGCCGATGGACCCGGCGTTGAGGTCGATCACCCACACGAGCGTGTCGTTCGTCTGGAGCAGGCGGGCGACCAGCGTGTGGAGCCAATTGGTCTTGCCCGACCCGGTGGGGCCGGTGACGATGGTGGACGCCTGCCGCAGGTCCATCTCGGCGCGGGCGCCGTTGGACAGCAGCGCGACGGGGATCGGGTTGTTGACGGTCGTCACCTCGCTCATCTCATCGACGGGGAAGTCGAGCGCGTCGGTGAGGACTTTGGTGGTGACCTGGACGAGGACGCGCCGGCGGGAGATGCCGGGCATGACCTGGAGTCCGCAGCCGTCGGGCAGGTCGAGGTCGGAACCGAGGCCTTCGGTGCGGTCGGTGATGGACCGTCGGGTGGTGCCGCCCTCGGGCAGCTCGATCTCCAGCGTGTACCCGGCACCGGAGGGCCAGTGCTCGACCCCGAGGACGGTGACGTCAACGTTGCAGACGCGCTTGATCCGGTCGGTCCACTCCGCGGCGACCTGTCGGCGGGCGCCGATCAGCAGCAGATGCTGCCGTTTGGCCTGCTCGACCTCCTCGTGCGCGGCGAAGCCGACCGCGAGGGTGCCGGCGGCGATCCCGGCGGCGGCGAGCGAGCCGATCTCGGGCCACTGCCACGGGCCGCCGTGGGCCAGGGCCCAGGACGACCAGCCGCCGGCCGTCATCCAGCACGTGCTGCGGAACGTGAGGGTGGCGGCGGTCAGCCGCTTGCGCAGACCGGCGCCGATGGTGCCGAGCGCCCCGGCCGCCCCGGCGGCGAGCGCCCAGGTGGCGGGCATGCCGCTCGCGTGGCCGAGCGCGGTGGTGGTCAGCGCGCCGGCGGTGGCGTTGAGGGTGCCGGACAGGATGCCGTGTCCGGCCTTCCAGTCCACGCGGGGACCGGAGTTCTTCGTGGTCTTGGTCATGCGGTGGTCTCCAGCCGTACGGGGCCGGGCCGTCCACAGCCTGTGGACGGCCCGGCGGGGTTGCGGAAGGTCGGAGCTGGGGCGGGGAGGGTCAGACGTTCCACTTCCGCTCGGCGTCCAGGCCGTTGCGGGGGTTCTCGTGGCGCTCCAGGTCTTCGGCGTGGGCCTTGCGGAAGGTGGGGGCGACCTCGTCGAGGGCGTGGACGACCGCGCCCATGGCCCGGTAGCCCTGGCTGATCTCCTCGACCACGCTCGGGTCCAGCGGCAGGCGCTCGGCGGCCTGCTCGGCGAGGACGCGCAGGACGTCCTGGAGCGTGGTGAACGCGACGGGCAGGTCGTCGGCGAAGGCGCCGAACTCGATCATCGTCTCGGGGTCGAAGGTGGTCGCGGCCTGGAGCAGGACGTCGGCGGCGGAGGTGAGGTTGAACGAGGCGGCGGAGGTGCCGCTGTCGAGGTCGGACACGGTGGACTCCTTCACGGTGGACTTGCCGAGGGCGATCGGGGCGACGGCGGGCGTGGTGCCGGGACGGGAGGGGCGGCCGAAGAGCTCGAACGCGGGGCCGCCGGCGCCGGGAGCGCCGGCCGGGGCGGGGGCGGGGCGGCCGGGGATGTTGACGTACTGGGCGGGGACCGGCACGGCCACCGCCCCGACACCGGGCGTGTGGGTGTCGGTGGGGTTGGCGGTGCCGAGGATCGCGGCGTTGCGGGCGTCGCGTACGGCGCGGGCGCGGGCGGCCATGCGGGTCCAGGTGCGGCGCATGTGGCCCGCGACCTTGCCCTTGTGGCGCCAGTTGCCGACTGCCGCCGACGCCAGGCCGACCAGCCCCGTCGCGGCGGCGGCACCGGCCATCCGCGCGCGGTGGCGCATCGCCGAGCGCCGCAGGGCCTTCGCCTGCACCGGCGAGGGCCCCGATCCGCGCAGGACACCGGGCCCTGCCGGGTGGGCGCCGGCGCCGGTGGTGGGGTCGATCCCGGCGGCCCGCTCGGCCTTGGCCTGGCCCTTGGCGACCCTGCGGGCGGTGCGCTCGGCGACCTTCGCGAGCCGCTGGTCCCGCCGGTCGACCTGTCCGGCGCCGGCCCCGCTCTGCGGGGTGGAGTCGGGCAGGCGGGAGGCGGCCTTGGCCAGGGTGTGCGCGGCGGCGCCGTTCGTCCGGTGGCGCGGCCCGCCGCCCTTCGAACGGGTGCCGGCGGCCGTGCCGGACGCCCCGGTCGCGCTGCGGGCGTGGGAGGGGATTCCGGCCGTTCGACCCATGGCGGAGGGTCCTTTCCGAGACACGGAGGAGGAGTTGGGAGCGGCCGGCGGGCGCCCGCCGCCGGCCGTCGGACCGGCGGATCGGCCGGCCGAACGGGGGGCGGACGGGGCGTAACGACCCGCCCCAGCAGCCGAGGCGGCACCGCCCGCCCTCGGCGTGCGTCCGGCCGTGGTCGGGGTGAAGAGGCCACCCGGCGCGGTCGCGCGCTGGGCGGCGGCGCGGCGGGTGGCGGTGTTCGGGGTGTGGTGGCGGGTGGCGGCGCGGCGGCGGGCCAGGCCGCCGATCGCGGCGGCACCGGCGGCGGTGCCGGCCACGGCGAGGGTGACGGGGCCGCCGAGGGACAGCGCTCCGGCGACGGTGCCGCCGAGCGCGTTCGCCACGGCCACGGCGAGCGGCACACCCGGAACCGCCCCGACCGCCGGAGCGGGCGGGGCGGGTGGCGTCTTCGCCTGCGGCGGAGCGGGGGGTGGCTGGATCTGGGGGACGGTGGTGACCTCGACGAGCGTCGGGGCCGGTGGTTCGGCCATGATGCGGGTCTCCGGTTCTCTTGGGAGGGCGGAGCACCCGGAACCGCCGCGCGCTGGCGAGCTGTCGGCGGTTCCGGGCTGTTGTGGCTGGTCAGAGCCGGTCGGGCTCCAGCGAGAAGAACAGGAGCGTCGCGCCGGTGGTCTCGGGGTAGGTCCGGGCCATCAGCGCACGGATCTCCCGGTAAGCGGCCATGCGGCTGGCGGGCTTGTCCGGCTGGACCGGGAAGTGACCGGTCTCCGTGACCGCGCCGAACCCGAGGCGGACCGGGAACTGCAGCGTGATCATCCAGGTGTAGAGGACCGGCGAGTCAGGCGTGCTGGTGGTCTCCACCAGGGTCTCCTTTCAGGCCGCGAGGGCGGCGGTATCGGCGCAGGGCAGGCAGGTGCCGAGATGCGCGGGGAGGACGTAGCCGGCGTCACGGCCGCAGGTCGGGCAGGTGCGGCGGGCGGCGTTGGCCTTGGCGAGGGCGGCGGCCTTCGCGGGGGTCATCGGCCGCACGGGCTTGGCCCGGTCGATCCGGTAGAGGTAGGCGGTGCGCGGGCCCTTGGCCCGGCGGGAGCGCCAGCAGATCTGCGCGGCGACGTCCTGCCCGCCCGGGCGCAGGCCCTTCGCGCGGAGCTGCGCGCGGGTGAACAGGCCGCGCGGGGCCATGCGCCACGGGTAGGTCGGGGTGCCGCCGTGGCGCTCGCCGGTGGGGTCCCAGTGCCGGGGGCGTCCCACGGCGCTACCGGCCGGGCGCGTCGGTGTCGGGCCGGTGGTAGAAGCCGGTCAGCTTCACGGGGACGCCGCAGTGCGTGGTGAAGGCGGTGAGCCAGGCGAGCGTGCCGGAGACGACGGTGCCGTGGTCGACGGTGGCCGGGTCGACGCCGAGGGCCTGGCGCCACTGCTCGAAGTGGTCGAGGCCGTCGTGCAGCGCGACCTCGAACCCCCACAGGAAGTCGTCCGTGCCGGGCATCCGCAGGTACTGGAGCTGGATGGTCGCGGTGGGCAGGGCCGAGTGGGCGGTCAGCAGGGACAGCAGGGCACTGGCAGCGTCGATCTGGTCGGCGGCGGTGGGGCGGGTGTCGGTGGTGGTGGTCACGATGCCTGCTCCTGGTCGGTGGTCGTGGTGGGGACGGCGTGCAGGGCGGGCCGGACGGCGGGGTGTTCCTTGTAGCGGGCGGCGATCCAGCCGGCCGACCAGCCGGTCAGCTCCACCGCCTGACGCTGGGACAGTCCGGCCGCGACGGCAGCAGCGGCGACCTCCCGGGCCCGCTCCTCCGGCAGCTTCTCGGCGGCGGGACCGGCGGCGAGCAGATCGACGATGGCCTGCTCGGCGACCTCCCGCTCACGCCGCTCAGCCTCGGCCCGCTCGGCGCGCTCACGCTCGCTCGCCTCACGCTCACGGCGCTCACGCTCACGCCGTTCGCGCTCACGGCGCTCACGCTCGGCCCGCTCGGCGTCCTCCCGCCGGGCCTTCTCATCGCGCTCGGCGGCCTCGCGGCGGGCGGTCTCCGCGCGCTCCTCGCGGGCCATGCTCGCGTCGTGCTCACGCTGCTCACGGGCAACCTTGGCGTCGTGCTCACGGCGCTCACGCTCGGCCCGCTCCGTGGCCTCCCACCGGGCGAGCCGCTCGGCCCGCTCCTCCTGGCGCCGGGCCTCGGCCCGCTGTTCGCGCTGCTCACGCTCGGCCCGCTCAGCGTCTTCACGGGCGGCCAGCGCGGCGCCGATCGCCCGCCGGTAGGCGAGGGACGTCTCGGCCGTGACGATCAGCAGCAGCGGTGCCACCGAGTGAACCGCCACCCCCACCCCGTCCTTGTCCAGGGCGGACAGACCCACGTTGAGCAGCACCGTCATGAGGCCGGTCATCCACCGCAGCACGACCGGCCAGCGTCCGCCGTCGCCGTTCAGGCGGGCGAGCGTGGCGTCCATCCGCACCACGATCACCACCGCCGCGTCCACGACGATCGGCAGGATCGGCGCCGTCCACTTCCACCCCGGCGGGGTGTGGCCGGCCATGAGCGGGGTCACCGTGAGCACGCTGTACAGGACCGCGCCGAACGTGATCGCCCACGTCCCGACGCTCAGCGCACGCTCGGCCGAACGGATCTGCGCGGGGCTCATCGCCGCCTTCATCGCGGCCCCCGAACCGTGCGCCATGAGCGGGCGGTGAGCGCGCTCACGGTGGCCGTGAGCATCAGCAGAGTGGTCACGAGCGGCCACCCCCGGCGCTCACCCGGGCCCGGGAGCGGGTGCCCCTGCGCTGCAGGTTGTAGCGCTCGCGGGCGGTCAGGCCGCCGAAGATGCCGGTCGGCTCCTTGCGCTTCAGCGCGTCGGCCAGGCACATCGTGCGAACCGGGCACCCGGCGCACATCATCTTGGCGCGGCGCTCGGCCCACTCGGCCGCCTCCGGCCCGATCTCCTCGGGGTCCGGGTAGAACAGGTCGGTGTCGACACCGGCACAGGCGGCGCCACGCAGGTCGCCGTCCCCGCCCGGGCGGACCTCGGCGAGCACGGTGGCCGCCGGGCGGCCGGTCAGGTGCGGGGTGCGGGTCGCCGGCCCGCTGAGGAGGCTGTGCAGCTCGGCCATCACGCCGCCGCCTTCCACACCTGGGCCCGGCGGCGCTCGGCCGTGCGCATCAGCGCGGACGCGAAGCGGGCGGCCGGCGGGTCCAGGTCCCGCAGAACCGCCCGCGCCACGTCCAGCCGGACCAACCGGTCCTCGGCGGAGCTGTCCGTGCTGCCGTCGAACAGCTCCGTGTCGACGCCGAACCCGTAGTCGGCACCGGTCCCGAAGGCCAGCTCCGCGAACTCCTCAGGCGTTGCGGCCTCCTGGCCTGCAACAATCAGTTTCATGGGTTCACCTCGTCCAATCGGGGGGTGAGCCCGCAGGGCCGCCGCGCGATCCTTGGCCGGAGCGCGGCGGCCCGACTCATGCGGGCCAGCTACTCGTCACGTGCGAGCAGCCATGACCCCCGACCCAGCCGACAGGCGGACGGATCGGGGACCAAAGACACTCGGACGCTGGGCTTCACCAGGCCGCCGTTGCCACGCCGGCCGGTCCCGAGCCCGTGATCGGGCGCGCCATCGTCACTGCTCTGGCGCCAGCAGGGCGACGCGCACCGGGTGGCACCCCGCAAGCGGGGTCTCGTCCAGAGCCGGTGCGACAGGAAGTGGTCGCCAAGGGGCGGACATCTCCCGGTCCGCAGCGGGGACGAGGAGAAGCCCCTCGTCGCGATAGACACTCTGTGGAGTTCTTAAGGAACGACCGCTTCCTTCGAGGGGCTGTCACCCCACCCCTCCGGGCGGCAGACGTGCAGGAATAGCGAGGCCTGAGAGAACTTTGTTCTCTCTGCCGCACAGTCCACTGTGAGGCAGAGAGGCAGAGTTAGCAAGCTCATCGGCCGGGCGAGATGCGGAAGCATTGGTTCCGGCCAGACGGTGCGGCACTATGAGGCAGAGACGCAGAGGGATGTGGAGTGTTGATGGTCGAGTGGACCGGAGAGAAGTCCGCCTACCGGCAGGTGGCGGACGACCTTTGCGCGAGGATCGCCAACGGAGAGTTTGAGGCGGGCGGAAAGATCCCGTCCCTGGCGAAGCTCCAGGAGCACTACACGGTGACCGCCACCGTCGCACGAGCGGCCGTCGAGCACCTCAAAAAGGCCGGCTTGGTGGTGAGCCACCAAGGCAAGGCAGCGTTCCTGACTGCGGACGCGGCGTCGAAGGCGACGGCGGCAACGGCCGGCGAGGCCGGGCGGCTGCGGCGTGAGCTCGACGAAGTTCGTGGCGAGCTTCGCGAGTTGCAGGCCCGGGTCGCGGAGCTTGAGGCGCGATGACGCGCAGGTGGGGGGTTCGGGGGATCGCGGCCTTGCTGCGGTCCCCCGGTCGCATAGCGCGGACCGAGTTTCACTGATGCCTCCTGGCGTGGACTGGTCCCAGTTCACACCGGGGCGGCGCCGCGCAGGTATCACAGAGCTTTACCGATATTCGGTCGCGGCTCCTTACACGACTGCTATCACGACTTCTATCGCGATTTTCAGGTGACTCAACGAGCCGCTACACTCGCGGCACGAGCAGTTTCCTAGGAGGGGAATATGGCTCGGCAACGCCCAGGATGGAACCCGGCAATCCTCAAGGCCATCAGGGAATCCCACGAACTGACCCTTGAGCAAGTCGGCGAGAAGCTGCGGGACATCGGCGAGCGGCACAGGTTCCACCTTGCCGCCAACTTTCAGACAGTTTGGGCTCACGAAAACGCGACGTCGTATCCCCGCCCTGACTATCGCCGCGCCTACGGCATTCTCTATCGCTTGAACGAAGCGGAACTGGGCTTTCGCCGGGCTCTCCCCGGAGAGGTGGCTACGGTGCCCAGCCAGCGCGCAACAGTCGAAGCAGCCCCCGACCCGGCCGGTGCGATCCGCGAAGCACTCGACAGCGTCCGCGAGGGGGCAGGCGAGGTTGACGTTGATGCATTCCGCACCCGGGTCATCGACGCGTGGAAGCGCCGCAACGGCGCCGAGAGTGGCCCGATGATCCTCCTGGTAGGAGGATACGCCGGGTCCGGGAAGAGTGAATTCGCAAAGTTCCTGGGTCGCCTCACCGGCTGGCCCATTCTGGATAAGGATTCACTGACCCGCCCACTGGTCGACCAACTTCTCGCCGCACTAGGCGGCGAGGCGAACGATCGAAGCTCTGACCTCTACCGGGAAAAGGTCCGACCGCTCGAATACCGCTGCCTCATGGAGGCCGCATGGGACAACGTCGACTGCGGGACATCCGTGATCCTCGATGCCCCGTTCCTGGCTGAGTTTTCTCAAGAGGAATGGATGCAGCGGTTCTACAACCGGTGCAAGGCGAAGCGGGCGACAGTCGCGGCCATTTGGGTCGAGTGCGACTCCGACTCCATGAAGGAATACGTCGAGTTTCGTGGCGCTGCCCGCGACCTCTGGAAGATGGAGCACTGGGAGGACTACCTGGCCACGGTCGACCTGAAGTTGCGTCCTCAGGGCCCGCACTTCGTGGTCGACAACCGCCTCGGCGCGGCCATTGCCGCTGCTGACCAAGCTCGCGACGTACTGAGTGGAGGCGTGCTGTGATCGCTCGGGGCCTCATCCTGTACGGGCCGCCCGCCGCCGGGAAGGACACGGTGACCCGGGCGCTCCAGGACATCAGTCCGGAGTACCGACTGTTCTCCCGCCTCAAGGTCGGATCGGGGAAGTCCGTCGGATACCGGATGGGCACGGCCGAGCAGCTCGCCGAGCTGAGGACCGACGGCGACGTCGTCTACGAGAACAGCCGGTACGGCAATGTCTACGCCATCGACCGACCGGGTCTGGGCGAGGCGTTCGAGGACGGGATCCCGGTCGTCCATCTGGGACAGATCGACGGCATCGACGCCCTCGTGAAGGGGTACCCCGCCGCCTGGTCTACGGTGCTGCTCTGGTGCACCCGAGAAGAGACCGCGGTTCGGTCGGCCGGTCGAGGGGACGCCGACACCGGCGCCCGGCTGGCCGCGTGGGACGCCACGCGAGCCGATGTGGACGCGCACCCCGGTCAGCGGTGGGACCTCACGGTGGACACCGGCAGCACCGGGCCGGCCGAAGCGGCTCGGCTGATCGACGAGCTGGTGTCGACACGGGGGTGAACGAAAGACGGCCCGACAGCGGGCGCTACGGCTGAGCGAGACGGTCGAGGGCCTCATCGGGCGTCAGCTCGGTGAGGCCCTTGCTGCTGTCCCACCGTGCCAGCGTCTGAGCGGCGGCCCGCAGGACCTCGTCCGGGAGGCCGGCGCTGGCGAGCAGGTCGGCGGCCTCTTCCACTTCCGGGCCCCAGCGCCATGCGCGGGTCGCCGTCTTCGCGATGTACCCGGTCTCCGTCAGGTAGCTGCCCTGCCGCTTCCCGGCGACGTCGAGCAGCGCTTCGTCCACGCCGTGGGCTCGCGCCGCGCCGAATGCCAGCGCCGCCAGCACGCGCGATGCCTTCTGGTAGGAGCTGTAGGCCAGCTTGAGTGCCGACGCCTGTCCGATGTCGTTGCCCAGCACGGGCGTCTCCACCGGGCTGCCGGCGAACAGGCCCTCCAGCAGCGCGAGTGCGTCCGCCGGCCCGGACAGGTAGAGCCGGGTCCGCTTGCCACCGATCGGCGGCGAGCCGATCACGGCGCCGTCGACCACCGCGTGGGTGGAGCCGACCAGCAGGTCCGCGATGCGCTGGGACCTCTCCGGGTTGATGGCGTTGGCCTCCACGTAGACGCCGGCGTACTGCCGCTCAGCGACGGCCCGGGCCACGTCCTCTGCTGCGGCCGGCGGGCAGAGGCTGAGTACGACGTGGGCCTGCCGCAGCAGGTCGTCGAGGTCGGCGGCGGGTTCGAGCCCGGCGCGCTCGGCCCGTGCCGCGGTCTCCGGGCTGCGGCCCACCGGGCACCACAGCACCCGCGCCGCGTTCGGGCGAGCGCAGGCGGCTACGGCTGCCCCCATGCTCCCTGGGTGAAGGATGCCCACAATCGGCCTGACAGTCATCGTGAGTCCTCCGGGAGTCCGAGCAAGAAGTCCAATGCATCGTTGGCGGTCTCGGCAATATGGTCCGGGGCCAGGCCCGGTACCATCCACGGTCGTCCGGCTGAGATCCATATGGTCCGCAAGCCAATCGCGCTGGCTCCGGCGATATCGGTCATGGGGTTGTCGCCAACCATCCAGCCCACACCCGACACCTGGCTGTCGCACCACTCAGTCGCCGCGTGGAACGCTCTGGGGTCCGGCTTTCGGACACCGATCTCCTCCGAGATATAGACCCCGTCGACTCGGCCCAGGATGCCCGCAGCAGCGATCTTGGCCCGCTGAATGTCGGCAGACCCATTGGTCAACACACGTGCCGACCAGCCAGCGGCCCGTAGTTGGTCGAGGCGGGACAGTGTCGTCGGCCTGCAGACCACCCGGGCTGCCATTCCGGTCACGTACCTGTCCCACAGTTGGGCAGCCGACTCCACCAGGCCGAGGGTGCAGCGAAGGCCGTCGAATGTAGCGACCGTCGCGCGCTCCCTGAGCCCCTCGGCGAGACAATGTGCTGCCTCTGGCGACAGCCGCCGGGACGCACCGAAGTCGGCGACCCAGTCCGCCATAGCACCGTTCCGGTTGATCAGCGTGTTGTCGAGGTCGATGAGAACGAGCTTGCCCATGACGGCGACCCTACCGCCGGCCTCATCGACCGCTTCGCGGGAGATCGATCGCTCATGAGCCCAACCCTCTTCCCTATTCTGGAGAATCAAACAGAGGGGGCTGGTCAATGTGAGCCACCGGACCCCTCCGTCGCTTCCTGGTCTCGAAATTCTCCAGCGGGCCAAGGATTCGGACCACAGTGGCATTGTACAACCAGCTAAGATTTCCCTCTTTTTCCAGTCTTCCGCTCACTTGAAGCGCCAGATCCTCCTCATGCGCCCGAATCGCTTCATGGTAGTCCTCTTCGTCAGCGAGCCTAACCCGCACCTTCTTGGGCAAGCTGGATGAAATTGATTCCACGCCGAATACACCCGGGCTGCCAGCCTGCTTTTTAGCAAGCAGGTGAACCCGGCCAATTATCGTCACATACTGGGGGCCGGTATCCTCGGCCAGTTGCTGAGCGGCTTTACCTAGAACCTCAGCATCAGACCCCTTAAGCTCAAAGTGGACTGACTGGGATCCGCCGGCCGGGACCGCTGGATCCCAGTCAACTGTTATATCCGCCCCGTCAGACATCGCGGCCATCCCGAGAAGCGCGTTTGTCATCTCGTATGAAACGCCGTTCGGAACGCCTTCAATGAAGCCAGAAAGAGTGCCAAGACTCCTGAAGTGCTCGACGGCTTCCAAAGTGGCTTCAACCGCCTTGACCACAGCCTCACTCACCGAGCGAGATGAGACCGACCCCAAACCTTCAAGTGCAGGCTCGGGCTCAGACTTCAGTGGAACGCCAGCCGTTGGCGGGACAAAGGCAGTCACGATGTAACTCCCCGGCGCCGTCTGCCCCATCAGCACTTGGTCAAGGTACCTACTGGCGAAGCGACCATGCCGATTAACAAAATGACGCTCCGGCCCCAGATAATACTTGGCCCCAGCAATCATTGCGCGTCGAGCCGATTCAATCAATTGCTCACCGCTGCGCCAGCCAATTAGCCCACTAGGAGCAGCCGACTCTCGCCGAAAGCGAAACTCATCCGAACTACTTACCGCCAGCTTAGGAAATACGACACGTCCCCAGAAGTCGGGATCCTGGGCAATTTGATCAAGAGCCGCAACCATCATCTCACGGTAATCTGGATCATCCTGATCCAGGGGGAGCAACAAGGAGGGGGACCGCGACCAACTGGGACCATCACCGGGTGGCGCGAGACGTAGATAGATTCCTCGGCGGCCGCCGGCAAGCGTCCAGCCGGACTCCCCAAGTAGGATCGCGAGCTTTTCCGGGTTAACCCGCTCCGCCAGAGCGGAAGCAGAAGGCTCAGCCATGAAGCGGATCACCCCTGTCGACTCGGTCCATGAGCTTAATTAGCGTCTGCGCATCAAATATGTCGCTCGTGGAGATCTTTACGCTAGGCCTCTGAACGCCGGCGTCAACTTCCATACCCTGCAAATGCTTCCAGTAACACGCCCTCCTGGTCAGCAGGCCGTCATGAGAAGCTTCCGTCCAGTCGGCTTGGACCACCGGCGTAGTCATAACGATCAGGATGGATTTGAAGTTACGGCGATTCTTGGCCAGGTGGTCGAAGTACTGACGCTTAGTGAACTGGTAGCTGAAGGTGTCTCTCGCCGGGTTCGGCGTCACCTGAGTAGTGCACTTGAGCGCGGCCAGGAGCATGACCTCCTCCTCCAGCGGGGTGGCTGGAGGGCGGACAAATGCCAGGTCCATGCCCCACAGGTCAGCGCTCACACGCTCCACAGTGCATCCAGCCGTAGCAGCCACGCTAGTCACGTACCCGAGCTGAAGCAGCTCCATCATGTCCGTGACTGTTTTGGGGTCTACGGCCTGGATGTGGCTTTTGCGCGGCTTCTTCTCAGTTGCAGCCTCGCCCGACGCCATAGGCCCACCTCCCCGCGTGAAGCCTAGATCAAGGAGGCGCGCAGCACAGGACTTCCGACAGCATCAGCATGGTCGAACACTAGTGCGGCACTCTGACAGCGCCAACCCTCGGGGTTGGCGTGGGCAGTCAGGGCCGGGAGTGCCGAACCCATCCGGCCCTGGTTCGGGCTCTGGAGAAATCCTGGAGAAGATCTTGGAGCGCTGCCGCTGGAGTACCAATGCAGACCAAGACAGACCAACGCTCTGAACTGCACCTTTGGCAGGTCTCGCAGTTCAGCGATCTTCCAGGGCCTAATTCGGGACGAAGAGGCCGTGGGTTCAAATCCCGCCACCCCGACCCAGTGCAGAGGCCCTGCCGGAGAGATCCGGCAGGGCCTCTGTCGTGTGCGTGCACGGCCGGGTGACTGGGACTCAGGGGTGGGGCACGAGGGTGCGGGTGGGATTTCGGAGTGGGTGTCAGTGGGGGGCGGCGGCGGCGTAGAGGGCGTCGCGGACGGCGGGGAGGGCTTCGCGGTCGGCGCGCCAGACCAGGCGGAGGTGGAGCGGGGGGACCGGGGTCGCGGGGGTGAGGCGGCTCAGGGTGCCGGCGGCGAGTTGGTCGCGGACGGCGAACTCGGGGAGCAGGGCCATGCCGAGGCCGCGTTCGGCGCAGGCGCGGGTGGTGGCCACGCCGCCGGTGTGGACGCGTTCGACCTCGGGGCCGAAGAGGCGGTCGGCGGCGAGGCGGAAGGAGCAGGCAGCGGCGTTCACCAGCAGGCTCTGACCCGTGGCGGGGGAGCCGGGGGCCGCGACCAGGGCGAGCGGGACGTCCTCCAGGTCGAGGTGGGCGAGGGGGACCGGCGGCAGGGCGAAACCGAGTTCGCCGAGCGGCCCGGCGGTGTCCAGGAGGAGCGCGGCGTCCACCCTCCCGGCGGCGACCCCGTGCAGCAGGCCGTCCCGGGCCGCGTCGGTGTGCAGGGCGACGTCGAGGTCCGGGTGGCGTTCGGCGAGCCGGGCGAGGACCCGGGGCGCGTGGGTGGCGGCGACCGTCTCCAGGGCGCCGAGCCGCAGGACCGGGCGGGTGCCGGCGACCTCGCGGCGGGCCTGCTCGGCCTGGTCCAGCAGGCGGCGGGCCCAGGGCAGCAGGCGGTGGCCGGCCCGGGTCGGCGTCATGCCGCGCGGTGAGCGCTCGAACAGCGCGGTGCCCAACGAGCGTTCCAGGGTGCGGAGTTGCTCGGAGACGGAGGAGGGCGCGAGGCCGAGGGCGACGGCCGCGTCGGTGACCGTGCGGTGGACGACGACCGCCTCGAAGGTGCGGAGCTGTCTGAGTTCCATGCGCGGTCCGTCCCCCTGGTGTCCGACGCGGGAGTCCAGGGTACGGCTCCCGGCGTTCGGGTTGCCCGAACGCCGGGTCCGGGGCGGGCGGTGGAGCGCGGGGCGGTCGGGGCCGCAGGGTGGGCGGCATGCCGAAGGAACACGAGGGGCGGGGCCGCGCGCTCGCCGGGATCGCGCTGGGGTACTTCGCGGTGCTGCTGGACACCACCGTGCTGTCGGTGGCCGAGCCCGATCTCGCGGCCTCGCTGGGGAGTTCGACGGCCGGGCTGCAGTGGGTGGTGACCGGGTACAGCGTGGCGTTCGGGGCGGTGCTGCTGTCCGGCGGCGCGATCGCCGACCGGTACGGCGCGCACCGCGCGTTCCGCTGGGGCATCGCGGCGTTCGGCGCGGGGTCGCTGCTCAGCGCGCTCGCGCCGGGCCTGCCGGCGCTGGTGGTGCTGCGGGCGCTGCTGGGGGTCGCGGCGGGGGCCGCGGTGCCGGCGAGCATGGCGATGATCGCCCGGCTCCACCCGGACGCGGCCGAGCGGGCCCGGGCGGTGGCGGTGTGGGCGGCGGTCAGCGGCTGCGCGATGGCCTTCGGGCCGGTGGCGGGCGGGGTGCTGGTCGGACTGGGCGGCTGGCGCGCGGTGTTCTGGGCCAATGTGCCGCTGACCGCGCTGGTGCTGGCGCTCACCGCGGGCCGGGTGGTGCGCTGCCCGGGCGGCGGGCGGCCGGTCGACTGGTGGACGCAGCTCGCGGCCTGCGCCACGCTGGCGGCGGCCACCGACGCGCTGATCGGGGCCGGGGCGGGTGCGTGGGCGCGGGCCGGCTGGTCGGGGGTGGCGGCGCTGCTCGCCGGGGCGGTCTTCGTCCGGCGTGAACGGCGCAGCCACGCCCCGGTGTTGCGGACGGACGTGGTGCGGGCGCCCGGGATGCGGCGGGTGCTGCTGGCCGGGGCGGCGGTGAACTTCGCCCTGCTGGGGCTGTTGTTCCTGCTGCCGCTGCTGCTGCGGGACGGGCGGGGGCTGTCCCCGGTGGCGGCCGGGGCGGCGTTCCTGCCGATGACCCTGCCGCCGGGGTTCAATCCGCTGCTGACCGGGCGGATCGTCGCCCGGACCGGTCCGTGGCGGCCCGCCGTGGGCGGGTTGGCGCTGCTGGCGGGCGGGTGCCTGGTGACCGCGGCCTCGGTGGCGGCCGGGGCGCCGTACCCGGTGCTGGCGGTGGGGCTGCTGGGCGCGGGGTTCGGGGTGTCGTTCGCGCTGCCGGCCCTGGTGACGGCGGTGGTGTCGACGGCTCCGGAGGGGGCGGCGGGCACGGCCGGCGGGCTGCTGAACGCCGGCCGGCAGGTGGGGGCCACGCTCGGGGTGGCGGTGCTGGGGGTCTTCGCGGGCTCCCCGGGCCGGGCGGGGGCGGCGCTGCTGCTGCCGGCGCTCGCGTGCGCGGCGGCGGGGCTGCTGCTCGCCCGGCGGACGAGGTGGCGGACGGGGCGGCGGACGGCCCGCTAGGGCAGGGCCCGGGAGGGCAGGGCCCGGGAGGACAGGGCCCGGGAGGACAGGGCCCGGGAGAGCGGAAGGCAGCAGGAGGACGGGCCCGCCGGTGGGAACAACCGGCGGGCCCGCGCGGGTGCGGGGACGGCACGCCCCCACCCGCACCGTCAGTCCGTGGTGAGCGGCGCCACGGTGACGATGATCGAACAGGACGGGTCGCCTTCGCCCTGCTGCAGGATCACCCCGACCCGGTCGCGGCGGGCGGGGTCGCGCGGCAGCGGTGTCACGTCGACCAGACAGGACTCGTCCAGCTCGACGTAGCGGCCGAAGTCGCACTCCATGGCGACGGCCATCACCGGCGTCCCGTGGTGCAGCGCCTGCGCGGCCTGCCGGGCGGCGTCCAGCAGCAGAGAGCCGGGCACGTGGTCGACCGGGTGGTCGAAGTGGACCGGGTGGTGGGTGTCCACCCGCAGCTGCCAGCGCCGGGCGCGGTCGCCGGCGGAGAGCGCCACCTCGTGCGGCACGGCGCGGCCGGCCCGGGCGGCCTGGATCGGGGCGGGCAGCGGGACGGCGCGGGCCATCATCTCGGCGGCGTCGCCCTTGGCGGCGCGCAGGCGGCGGTAGATGGCCGGGGTCTGGACGGTGAAGCGGGTCTGCGCGGTGGCGATCGGCTCGCCGTCCCGGCTGACCACGTAGGCGAGCGTCAGCGCGGCCACCCGGTTGCCGCGGCGCACCACGTCCTGGCAGACGGCGTCGACCTGCACCTCGTCGTACCCCTCGCCGGACTGCCGGGCGTGGGCGGCGGCGTGCGCGGCGGCGTGCGCGGCGGCGTGCGCGGCGGCGTCCCCGGCGACGCGCTGCGGCGGGACGGTGCCGCGCTGCGCCGGCGCCGGTTCGCCCGCGTCGGCCCGCAGGCCGTCCGGGATCAGCGCGTAGCCGAAGTGGTCCCAGATCAGCTGGTGGCCGATCGGGACGTCGAACGCCACGTGCGAGAGCAGCGGGAAGGTCTGACGGATCGTCTCCACCAGTAGCATCGGGTCGTGGTGACCGTCGCGGACGCCGTAGGCACGGTGGTCGCGCGGCCACCGCGCGGTGATCCGGTAGGAGTCCTCGGTGAGTTGCTCCCAGCCGGTCAGCAGCACCTCCTCGGCCGCCCGCTTGTGTACGTACTCCTTGGGTACGGCGACCGGCACGGCGGCCGGCCCGGCGACCGCCGTGGTGGTGGCCGCGCCCGCGGCCTCCCCCTCGACGGGCCCGATCGCGTCGATGTCGTTGGTCATGATCGTGCTGTGGACTGTGCGAAACATGGATGCACTCCCCCAGAGTGGCCACAGGCTAGGCGAAAGATCGGTGCTCCGGTGTGTACGCCGGGCGCCCATGACCAATAACATAGAGGTCGTTCTTTTTGTTTGTCGAGGAGTTTGGAGCTACTCGTGGCAAGAGCCAAGCAGGAGAGAGCCGTACGCACCCGCGAGACCATCCTGAGGGCCGCCGCGCAGATCTTCGACGAGTACGGCTACAGCGGGTCCAGCGTCAGCAAGATCATCAACCTGGCCGGGACGACCCAGGGGGCGATGTACTTCCACTTCAAGTCGAAGGAGGAGCTCGCCAAGGCGGTCATGGACGAGCAGGCCTCCGACCTGGACCTGCCGGGCCAGCCGACGGGTCTGCGCCAGCTCGTGCGGATCACCCTCTACCTGGCCGACGAACTGCGGGAGAACGTGCTGCTGCGCGCCGGCGTCACCCTCGCCGTCGAGCAGGGGCAGCTCGGACTGCGCGACTTCACCCCGTACGAGATGTGGGCCGAGCAGTTCCGCGCCGAGCTGGAGGCCGCCCGGGTGGCCGGTGAGCTGCTCGACGACGTCGTGATCGAGGAGCTCGCGCAGGTCCTGGTCGCGGCGTACACCGGTTCGCAGATCATGTCCCACCTGCGCACCGGGCGCGCCGACCTGCCGGAGCGGATCGTCCAGCTGTGGTGGTTCCTGCTGCCCGGCGTCGCACCCGCACCGGTGGTCGCCGAGCTGCGCACGACCCTGCTGGAGCACGGGAAGCAGCCGGCATGACCGGGGCACGGGGGACGACACGGGGGAACGGGCCGGGGAACGGGCCGGGGGACGGACCAGGGGACGGCCGGGAACCGGACGGCGGGCGGGCGGGCGCCGACGGGCCCACCGTCCTGCTGACCGGGGCGGGCGGCTTCATCGGCTCCGCCGTCCTCGCCGCACTGCGCGCGCTGCCCGGGATCGGCGAGGTCCGGGCGCTCACCCGCTCGTCCGCACCGGCCGGCACCGTCCCGGTCGCGGCGGACCTCGCCGACCCGGCGACGCTGCGCGGCGCGGCCGAGGGCGCCGAGGTGCTGATCCACCTCGCCTCGGTGGTGAGCGGCCCCGAGGAGGAGTGCGCCGCCGTCAACGTGCACGGCACCCGGGCGCTGCTGGCCGAGGCCGGACGGGCCGGGGTCGGCCGGATCGTCCACCTCTCCACGGCCGCGGTGTACGGGGCCGGCCCGCACCGCGGTCTCGGCGTGGACGAGGTGGCGCCGGCGCCCGTCTCGGCGGCCAGCCGCACCCGGCTGACCGGCGAAGGGGCCGCGCTGGAGGCCGGGGCGGTGGTGCTGCGCGCACCGCTGGTGCTCGGCGCCGGCGACCGCTGGGTGGTGCCCTGCCTGGCGGACCTGCTCCGCCGGGTACCGGCCCGCTGGGACGGCGGCGGGGCGCTGCTCTCCCTGGTCGCGGTGACGGACCTGGCCCGGCTGATCGCGGACCTCGCCGTCGCCCCGGACCGGGCGGCCGTCCCGGCCGGGGTGCACCACGCCGGACACCCCCGGCCCGTCACCACCGCCGAGCTGTTGGCAGCGCTCGCCGGACACGGGGTGCTTCCACCGGTGCCCGACGCCGACTGGCCGTGGGAGCGCTGCACCGCCGAACTCGGCCGGGTGCCCGGGGCGTACAGCGAGCGGCAGTTCGAACTGCTGGCCCGTCATCACTGGTACCGCAGCGAGGAGATCTGGCGGCTGACCGGCACCGATCCCGGACCGGGCCCGCTGCACCGGCTCGCCGACGCCGCGCCCTGGTACCGGTCGCACCTCGCCGGGGCGGCCGGCGGAGCGCCCTCCGGGGCGGCCTCCGGGGGCCGGTCGTAAAGGTCCAGGATGGCCCAACCTCCGTGTCTTTGCGGGCATTTGCAAAGGAAGTGCCAAAGCTGCCGGAGGATCCGGGCGATACCGCGCATGTGCGGCAGGCCGGGGCGTAGCGTCGGAGTGTCACCGTGCCGGTACGCACCGGCGCGCCCCGACTGCGCGAAGGAGCCCCGGCGGCCATGTGGTTCGTCCCCCCTCACCCCCGGACAGCCCTGACGACGAGGCACCCCGCAGCCGCCCGGCCCTGTCGCTCGGGTGCGGCCGGCGACGCGGACGCCCACCCGCGGCGGGGGCCCGTCGGCCGGACCGGCGGTGCGCGATGAAGCAGGAACGCGCCCAGCACACCCACCGGACCCTGCTGCACGCCGCCGCCACGGAGTTCGACCGGCACGGCTATGCGGGCACCTCGCTGGCCCGGGTCAGCCAGACCGCCGGGGTCACCATGGGGGCGCTCACCTTCCACTTCCCGTCCAAGGCCGCGCTGGCGGACGCGGTCCGCGCGCACGCGGCCGCGCTCACCCGGACGGCGGTCGCCCGGGCCTCCGGTACGGACGGCCGGCCCGCGGCGGGCGTGGTCGAGCTGATCGACACGCTGACCCGGCTGCTGGACGAGGAGCCGAGCGTGCGGGCAGCCGCCCGGCTCACCTGGGAGCAGCCGGAGTCGCCCGGCAACTGGCACGCGGACTGGAGCCCCGACCTGCGCGACCGGCTGGCCCGTGAGCGGACCTCCGCGCCCGCGCCCGCGGCCGAGGACGCCGACGCCGGCGAGCCCGGCCTCGACAGCGCGGACCTGGAGGCCCTGGCCCACTGCCTGGTGGTCGGCTCGGAGGCGCTGCGGCGCGGGATCGTCCCCCTCGGCGGCGGCGATCCGGCGGCCCGGACGGAGGTCCGCCGGCGGCTGGGACGGCTCTGGCGCCGCGCGGCGGCCGGGCCGCCCGCCCCGGGCGCACACCGCTGACCGGCGCGTCCACCACCTCGCCCCGGACCGACCCGCCTCCGCCCCGGATCGACCCGCCCCCGCGCCGGATCGACCCGCCCCCCGCGCCGGGCGCTTCCCGCCCGGCCGCCGGGCGCCAGGACTTGCCAAAACCGATTCACGGCCCGCAAGGGACTCAAAAACAAAGCGATCGTTCGCTATTCTTTGAGGGACGGCATCTCATGGCACCACTCGACCCCGGGGAGCTCAGATGGACGCGCACACCCTGCCACCGGCCGGCGAAGCGACGCTCTCCCGGTTCGCCGAGCAGGTCTTCGCCCACCTGACCCGGGTGGACCAGCGCCGCTGGGCCCGCGCCTACCTGCGCGGACTGCTCACGGCCCCCGGCCGCAAGTCCCTGTCCAACATGGCCGCGAGCCTGGCGACCGGGCCGACGGCGACCACCGCCTCGCTCTCGCTCCAGCAGTTCATCAACGGCAGCCCCTGGGACTGGCGCCCGGCCCGCCGGGTGCTGGCCCGCCTCGCCGCCGACGACCGTCCGGTCCGCGCCTGGACGGCCACCCTCGCCGTCATCCCCAAGCGCGGCGACCAGGTGGTGGGCGTCCACCGCCGGTTCGACCTGGAGACCGGGCGCACCGTCAAGTGCCAGGCCGCGCCCGGCCTGTTCGTCGCCACCGACCGGGACGCCGTCCCGGTGGACTGGTCGCTGGTGCTCGACCCGCACTGGACGGACGACCCGCAACGGCGCGCCCGCGTCCGGCTCCCCGACGGCCTCGCACCGCAGTCGTCCGGCGAACTGCTGCTCGGGATGGTCGACCGGCTCGCCGGCCTCCTCCCGGTCGCACCGCTGGTCGCCGACCTCGGCGTGGCGGACGAGCCGCTGCGGCTGGCCGGCGCGCTCGCCCGGCGCAACGTCCCGTACCTGCTGGAGGTCCGCGGCGGCCAGGTCTTCCGGCCGGTGCTGCAGGTGACCACCGGCGGCCCCGGACGCGGCCGGCCGGGCACCCTGACGGCCGAGGAGTTCTTCCCGCACCGCCGGCCGCGGACCCCCGGCGCCCCGCAGCCGGTCCTGCGCGGCACGCCCGTCCTGCTGCCCGCCCCGCCCGGCACCACCGGCACCGCCGGCTCGACCGGCGTGACCGGGCCGCACGGCTCACCGGTGAACCGGCTCTGGGCGCACGGCGGTCCCGGGGGGCCGCGGCGGTACTGGCTCACCAACCTGGCCGAGGACGCCCCGGCCGTGCTCGCGCTGCTGGACGCGGGCGCGGCCACCCGGACCACCGTGGACCGGCTCGGCTCGGACTTCGGCCTGCTGGACTTCTCCGGGCGCTCCTTCACCGGCTGGCACCACCACATGACGCTGGTGGCGGCCGCGTACTCCCTCGGCCGTGACCTGCCCGCCCGTGACCTGCCCGGACTCGGCCTGCCCTGCCGCAAGCTGCCCGGACGCGCTCCGGAGATCGCCCGGGAAGGCCTCCGGACCTCCGCCTGACACCAGCCCGACGACTCTCCGAGGACGTCCGTTCGCCTTGCCCGAGATCCCCGCCCCGGTCGACGGTCCCCGTGCCGGCGCACGCGTGCGCGCAGCCTTCCCGCCGTTCCGGGCGAGCGGTCCGCCGCCTCGTCCGGCCGGCCGGAGCCCCCTCGGCGACCGCTCCCGGACGCCCGGCGCCCGGGGGCGGTCCGGCGGCTGCGCCACGCCCCCCGCCGGCCGCCCCCTCCACCCGGCCGACGCCGCCCCGAGGGGCGTTCCCGCGAGGGCCGAAACCGGCGCATGACGCTCGCCCCACCGCCCCGCGAACCCGCTCGCGCCTTCCGGTCGAGCCGCCGTCTCAGGCCGGCACCAGCTCGTCCGGCCCGGCCGGCCCGGCCGCCCCGGCCTCCCGCCGGGCCGCCGCGACGATCCCCGCCAGCGCGGCCCGGCTCGCCCCGAGCGTCAGCAGCTGCCGGTCGAGCAGGTCGAGCCGCTGCTCCAGAACCTCCAGCATGCAGGGGGCCACCGCGCCGTCGCCGCCCACGCACGGCAGCACGTCCCGGATGGCGCCGGTGGAGAGCCCCGCCCCCAGCAGGGCCCGGATGTTGCGGACCACGGCCGGCGCGTCCTCGCCGTACCGGCGGTGCCCGCCCTCCGGACGGCGGGCCTCCAGCAGGCCCTGCTCCTCGTAGTACCGCAGCAGGCGGACGCTGACCCCGGTCAGGGCCGCCAGCTCACCGATCCGCATCCGACACCCCGCGCCTCCGCTCGAATCTCAGACGAACGGGAGATCGTACCGTGATCAGCAGAACAAGAACCGAGATCATGCACCAGATCGGGCATCAGACCTTCGCCTTAGGCGGGGATCTGACGGTCCGCCGGATCGGACTGGGCACCATGCGCCTCGCCGACACCCCGGACGTCGATCCCGCCGAGGCCGTGGTCTGGCGCCCGCCCACCGCGCGCTCCGCCGCGCTGAACCTGCTGCGCACCGCCGTGGAGAACGGCGTGCAGCTCATCGACACCGCCGACTCCTACGCCCTCGGCGGCAGCGAGGAGCTGATCGCCGAGGCGCTGCACCCGTACGCCCCGGACGTCGTGGTCGCCACCAAGGTCGGCATGACCCGTCCGAGCCCGTCCGAGTGGGTCCCGGTCGGCCACCCCGCCTACCTCCGCCAGCAGGCCGAGCTGAGCCTGCGCCGGCTGCGGGTCGGGCGGATCGACCTGCTCCAGCTGCACCGCATCGACCCCGGGGTGCCGCTGGCCGACCAGATCGGCGCGCTCAAGCAGCTGCAGGACGAGGGCAAGGTCCGGCACATCGGCCTCTCCGAGGTCACCGTCGGGGAGCTGGAGCAGGCGCTGGAGATCGCTCCGATCGCCACCGTGCAGAACTGGTACAACCTGGCCACCCGCCGGCACGACGAGGTGGTCGACTTCACCGCCGCGCGCGGCATCGCCTTCCTGCCGTTCTTCCCGATCGCCCTCGGCGGCCACGCGGGCGAGGACAGCCCGGTCACCGAGGTCGCCCGCGAGATCGGCGCCAGCTCCGCGCAGACCGCGCTCGCCTGGCTGCTGCACCGCTCGCCCAACATCCTGGCGATCCCGGGCACCACGTCCGAGAAGCACTTGGTCGAGAACCTGGGCGCGCTGACCGTCGAGCTGACCGACGAGCAGTACGCCCGCCTGGACGCCGTCGCCGCCGGGGCCGGGACCGAAGCCGGTGCCGGAGCCGGAGCCGGGGCCGCGGCGGGCGACTGACCGGTCGGCGGCGCGTTCCGCCGGCCCCGGCACCGGAAAGGGCCTCGACCCCCGTGAGGCCCTCTCCCACGCCGCCGCACCCACCCGGCCCTCGTCCGGATCCGCCGGTGACCCCGGCCGTCCGCCGACGCCGCTGGAGCAGGAAGTCGACCGATCCGACTTTCCACTCCAGCCCCGGTTCCACCGGCCCGGCCCGGCCCGACCGCGCGGCGGGGGCGCCACCGGCCGGTCGGACGGCCGGCGGCGCCCGTTCGGCTACCCGGCGACCACCGCGGACCCGTCGAGCCGGCCGCTGCGGTGGAGGGCGTGCAGGGCCGCCGCGCAGAGCAGGCCCAGGACGGTGAGCCCGAGCCAGGGCAGGGCCGACAGCCCCGCCGAGCGGGCGGTGTCGAGGGCCGCGCCGGTCAGCAGGTTCCCGAGCGTGATCCCGATGCCGCAGACGGTGTTGTAGAGCCCGTAGTGGGTGGCGACCAGGCGGTCCCCGGAGAGCCTGACCACCGTGTCCATCTCGAACGGGTAGGCGACCATCGTTCCCAGCGCCAGCAGCAGCGCGGCCAGGGCCGGCGGTCCGACCGCCAGCGCCCACCGCCCGGTGCCCGACCCCGGCACCGGCAGCCCCGAGCTCACCAGCAGCGGGACGAACGCCGCGCCCATCAGGACGAGCCCCACGCCCAGGGCCGCACCGGGGGCGATCCGGGCCCGGCACCACCTGGTCACCCGGGTCTGCAGCAGAACCGTGCCCAGCCCGGAGACCACGAACAGCAGCGCCGTGGCCGCCGTACCGCCGCCGCCGTCCCCGCCCAGCCGTCGGACCTCCAGCGGCAGCGCGAGGTACACCTGGAACGACAGCACGTACGCTCCGGTCATCGCGCCGGCGAAGAGCAGGAACGGCCGGTTGGCCAGCACCCCGCGCCACTGCGCGAGCACCCCCGCCCGCTCCGGCCCGCCGGCCGGCTCCGCTCCGCGCCGGGCGGGCAGGGCGCGGATCTGCACCACGCTCAGCACCGCGAACACCCCGGCGGCGGCCAGGCACGTCGTCCGGAAGTCCACCGCGGTCAGCGCCATGCCCACCAGGGGCCCGAGCAGGATGCCCGCCTGGTAGAACACGTTGAACAGCGCGAAGGCCGCCACCCGCTGCTCCCCGGCGTCCCGCGCCAGGTAGGCGCGCACCGCCGGGTTGAACAGCGCCCCGGCCAGCCCGGTCGCCGCCGACGCCGCGATCAGCGCGGGCAGCGAGGCGGACACGCCGAGCGCGGCGAAGCCCACCGTGCGCAGCAGGCAGCCGGCGACGATCAGCGGCTTGTAGCCGAGCCGGTCGGCGAGGGTGCCGCCGACCAGGAACATGCCCTGCTGGGTGAAGTTCCTGATGCCGAGCACGAGTCCGACCGTCCAGCCGGCCAGGCCGAGCGTCCCGGACAGGTGTGCGGCCAGGTAGGGCATCAGCATGTAGAAGCCGAGGTTGATGGTGAACTGGTTCACCATCAACAGCCGCACGCTGCGCTCGTAGCCCCTGAACTGGGCGAGCATGCCGATCACTCGGGATCCCCGGCGGCCAGCGGGTCGACGACCGTGGCGCACCTGGTCCAGCGGGTGACCTCCTTGTCCTCGGGGTGGGCGATCTCGTCCGGCTCGTCGGCCGGCGGGCGGTCGAGCAGGTCGTGGGCGGCGCAGTACTCGTCGTCGTACACGGTGCCGAGGTAGCGCTGCGGCCCGTCCGGGAAGACCGCCGCGATGCGGGTGCCGGCGGGCTGCGTCCGGGCCAGCCAGCCCGCCACCAGGGCGACCGCGCCCACGCTCCACCCGCCGGTGGCGTAGGACGAGGCGGCGAGGCGGCGGCAGGTCCAGACGGCTTCGGCGGGGGCGACCCAGTGGACCTCGTCGAAGCTGTCGTAGGCGACGTTGCGCGGCAGGATGCTGGAACCGAGGCCGCGCATCAGCCGGGGACGGGCCGGCTGGCCGAAGATCGTCGAGCCGACGGTGTCCACGCCGACGACCCGCAGGCCGGGGTGGAGCCCGCGCAGCACCCGGGAGATCCCGGCGGAGTGCCCGCCGGTTCCGACACTGCACACCAGCACGTCGATGTGCCGCAGCTGGGCGGCGAGTTCGAGTGCCAGCGGGGTGTAGGCGGTGGTGTTGTCGGGGTTGTTGTACTGGTCCGGGCACCAGGAGCCGGGGTGACGGGCGAGGAGTTCGGTGACCCGGTCACGCCGGGCCTGCTGCCAGCCGCCCCGCGGGTGCGGGGTGTCCACCATGTCGATCTCGGCACCGTGGGCGGTGAGCAGCCGGGTCATGGAGGGTTCGAGCCCGGGGTCGGTGACCAGGGTCACCGGGTGCCGGTACACCATTCCGGCGAGTGCCAGGCCCAGGCCCAGCGTGCCGCTGGTGGACTCGATGATCCGGCCGCCGGGGCGCAGTTCGCCCCGGGTGCGGGCCCGCTCGACCATGTGCAGCCCGGGCCGGTCCTTGATGCCGCCGGGGTTGAAGCCCTCCAGCTTGGCCCAGAAGCCGCGGCCCGCGGGTGCGTGCGGCTCGCCGATGTGCAGCAGCGGGGTGTTGCCGACCAGGCCGATGAGGGCGGAGCGGTCGGGCGGAGTGGTGATCGAGGTCATGTCTCGTTTCCTGTCGATGGTTTGGCGGAATCGGAGCTCGTGATGACCACGGAGCTCCTATATCCGCCACCGACCGGTGACGAGCAGCGGGCCTCTCGGCCCGGGGGTCGGGGTGGCACCTGTCGGGCCCTCCGGAGGGGTGCCGGGCAGGTCCGCTTCGTTCCCGCCGCCGGTGGGGGCGGCAGCGGGACCGGGCGCCGGGACCGGCACGGTGGGGCGCGTGTTCCGGGCCGTCCCCGCCTCGGCCGCCGGGCTGTCGCAGTGCGGGGCGGCCTGTGCTTCCGCGGTGGACGTCACATGCGCTCGGACGGCGGCGGGGGCACCGGTGTGCTGCTGTCCGCAGTCGACGGCGAGCAGGGGGAGCAAGCTCAGGAGAAGGGCCAGGAGCCGAGTGGGCATGGCGGGACTCCGCGCGGCTGCGCGAGGGCAGCAGCGATCGGTAGCGGTGGGGTTGGGATGCCGACGGAGGCGCGGGGGTGCGCTTGGGCACGCCTGCGCCCGGGGCGGCTAGACCCTCAGATTCGCGACCTGATGCGGAGTTTCGGGCGCGCGCCGGCCCGTGGGCGGTGCCGCAGGGAACGGGTCCGGTTCGTCGCCCGTCGTGGCCGGTGCCACGGGCAGCGGCGTCGCTGTGTCGGTGGAAGGCCCGTCCTCAGGCTTCCCGGAGAGGCACTCGGCTGCCGGGTGGTCGGCGGCGTCGCCCTGGCCCTGTTGCCCTTCGTGGTGCGTCGGCTCCACGGATCCCTGGTGGACCCCCGAGACTGCCTGCACCTGACCGGCGTGGCCGACCCCGCCCTCCGGGCCGAGCCCGTGCGCCGCGAACACCGCCACCAGCAGCGCACCCAGCCAGAGCAGACGCGTCACCACCCCGCGAGGGCGGACGCGTCGTGCGCGGAACGGCAACCAGACGGTGACCACATCGTCATACTAACCCGCCCACCGCGCGTTTCTGACGGACAGTTGAGACGGGGGCCGGGGGTCTTGGCAGGGACGGCGCTGGGCCTCGACCGGCCGCCGGTCGAGGCCCATCGCCGAGCTGAGCTCAGATGGTGCCGAACTCGCCGGCCTGGACGGCGGTCACGAAGGACTGCCAGGCGGAGGCGGGAAAGACGAGCGCGGGGCCGGCAGGGTCCTTGGAGTCACGGACGGGAACGACGTTCGGGAGGCCGGGGGCGACCTCGATGCAGTTCCCACCGTTCTGGCTGTAGCTGGACTTCAGCCACGCGGCGCCGATCAGGTCTACGGGGGCGGTGCGGCTCATGGTCGGAGGTCCTTCCGGGCTGCGCGGATCACTTCGAGGGATGCCACATCCGAACTGGATCCCACCTGGAGCCGATCGTAGTCCCTGGCCCACAGGGTGACTGTCTGGGATTCCCTGGTGAGGAAGCCGCGCTCTTGGGATTCGGTGTACCCCAGCATGCTGCGGTCCGCCATGGTCAGCAGAACGACCGGCAATGCGAGGGTTCGGCGCTCGCCCATCGAGAACGGCGCCACCTGAATGATAGTCCGGGGGCGGTCCGCCAACTCCGCCAGATGTTCGAGTTGTTCCCGCATCACCCGCGACCCGCCCACGATGCGACGGAGGCAGCTTTCATCCAGAACAGCGTGGACGAAAGGCGAGTTCGGGCCGTTGAGACGCTGTTGGCGAGTGAGAAGGTAGGAGACCCTCCCCTCGGCCGCCTCCTCCGTGATGACACCTCGTCGCACATCTGCTGCGGCCATCGTCTCGGCGTAAGCCCTGGTCTGGAACAACCCCGGAATGACGCCGAGCTCGAACTGGCGCAGCTCGACAGCCTTTGCCTCGTGAGCCACATACTCCGGGAATCCCTCCAGCAAGGCAGGGCCGTTGAGGCTCCAGTACATCAGTTCTAGCGTCCCACCGGTGTCCAACACTTGGTCAGCCACGCGGACCCAGTCGAGTGTGGGAGTGCGCGTACCTCTTTCGAGGTTGGAGACCTGGCTGTCACTCAGGTTCGTGAGTTGCCCCAGCTGCACTTGGCTAAGCCCCGCCGCCTTGCGTGACCTGCGGAGTTGAACGCCGAAAGCCGCAAGGGGAGATGTCGCCGGGTCAAGTTCCGTCTCGCGCATGATCAGGCCTCTTCGATCCCTGAATCCCACGGGGATATCTGTCAATTGGGGATGCCTTCCGATCCTAGGGCGCGGAGGTCCACCATGGCTACACCCCGTGAGAGATCCGGGACCCTGCGCAATCAATGGAGCCCCCATGCCCAGCCCCCGCATGCCCATTTACGCCCCCACCGTCGGGGAAGTCGTCCGGGACCTCGGACACCGGGACTTCTCCGGCAATCCCGTCGAGGCCGTCTACATGGACACCCTCGCCGGACTCGTCTACCTGCGCCCCGAATCCGGGGGCTGCGAGTGGACCACCAAACCCGAGTTCGTCCAGGCCCTCGCCTCGCCGCGCTTCATCAGCGTCCAGCACCCCAGCCGGCCCCGCACCGCCGACGTGGCGTGAAGCTGCTCGCCACCGCCCTCGGCGTCCCCGCCCTCAGTGCCCTCGCCGCCACCGCCGCCTGCTGGCCCATCCACGACGGGCCGCTCGCACCCCAACTCCTCATATCCGGGCTGATCCTCACCACCGGCATCTGCGCCGGACTGCCCGCCTGCTTCACCTGGCTCTCACACGAACAGGAGCACCCCCCAATGCCGCACCACCTCCCCACCATCCTCACCACCCCGCCCCGCCGACGCCTCGGCCACCAAACGCTCGTCCTCAACCGCGACGGCGCCGTCCTCCTCGTCGCCACCGCCTACCGCAACGGCCTCACCCTCCCCGGCGGCAGCGCCGAAGCCAACGAACTCCCCCACCTCGCCGCCCGCCGCCACACCGAAACCGAAACCGGCCTCGTCCTCCCCCTGCGCCACATCCTCGCCACCGACTACGTCGACGCCCGCACCCTCCCCGAAGGCATCAACTTCGTCTACTGGGGCGGAACGTTGACCAGCGCGCAGGAAACCACCGTCGCCCGCCACCGACCCCCCGCCACCATCACTGCCGTCCACTGGCTCCACCCCCACCAACTCGCCGACGCCATGCCCCCCGACCAGCACCGCCGCACCCTCCACGCCCTCACCGCCCTCACCCGCGGCATCCACCTCCCCTTCCTCCTCCGCGGCACCCCCGCCGAATAGCCCGACCCCCCACCACGAACACGACCCCGGGGCCCGGAACCAGCTGGTTCCGGGCCCCGGGACCGCTCTCCGAGGGTCAGTTGGTCTGGTAGCGCGCGGCGGTGAAGTCGAAGCCGGGCGTCAGGTCGGGCTTGGTCACGTTGGCGGTGCCGGCCGTGACCAGGCGGTTGCTGGAGTCGAGGGCGACGCCGCGCGCCGACGCGCCGCCGGTGCCGAACGGCGTGGTGACGATGCCCGACGCGCCCCAGCTGGTGTCGAGGAGCCCGTTGGACGTGTACCGGACCACGGTCTGCACGCCCGTGACGGGGTCGGTCGGGAAGGGCGAGATCTCGCCGCTCTCGCCGGCCGCGTAGATCTTGCCCGCCGGGCCGATGGCCACCGAGCGGGCCTCGTCGCCGAGGAGGCTGACCTTGGTCGTGGTCCTGCCCAGGGTGCCGAAGGAGAGGTTCAGGCTGCCGTCGGCGTTCAGTTCGGTCAGGCCGAAGGAGCCGGTCCCGATGATGTTGAACGGGTCGACCGACTGCGCCAGGCCGACCAGGACGATCTTGCCGTTGTTGCCGCCGTTGGTCAGCGCGATGCCGAACGCGAGGTCGGACAGCAGGCCGAAGGAGACGTGGGCCGAGCCGGCGGTGCCGAAGGTGGTGTCCAGGGTGCCGTCGGTGTTGAACCTGGCGGCGAGGAAGTTGTCCGAGGCGGTGGCCGCGTTGACGTTGAACCCGGCGGCGATCAGCTTGCCGTCGTTGCGCTGGGCGAGGCCGAAGAAGTGGCTGGAGGCGCCGAGCTGCAGCGTGGTGAGCCCGAGGCCGCCGCCGAAGGTGGTGTCCAGGCTGCCGTTGGAGTTCAGCCGCACCAGCAGGCCGTTGGGCCCGGCCGCGCCGGCGCCGACGATCTTGCCGTCCGGCTGGATGACCAGGCCGCGGATGCCGTCGCCGAGGCCGCCGGAGACGTTGAGCACGACCTTGCCGCCGGTGCCGAAGGAGGTGTCCAGCGTTCCGTCGGTGTTCAGCCGCGCGAACGCGACGTTGGCGGTCTGCTCGTTCAGGCCGGCCAGGCCCGCGACGACGATCTTCCCGTCGGACGGCTGGATCGCCACGGCCCGGGCGAAGCTGGTGGTGGGGGAGCCGAGGATCGAGAAGGCGACGGTGCCGGGGACGGGGCTGGAGGCGCCGAAGCTGGTGTCCAGCGACCCGTCGGTGTTGTACCGGGCCAGCGCGAACTGGGAGTCGCTGGGAGTGGCGACGATGTTCTGCCCCACCCGGCCGGCGGTGACGATCTTCCCGTCGGAGGGCTGGATCGCCAGGGCGTTGGCGACGTCGGGCAGCGAGGGGGTGCCGCCGAAGTCGGTGGTCACCTTGCCGGCGGTGCCGAAGGTGGTGTCCAGCGCCCCGGGGGTGGCGCTGGCGGGGACGGCGGTGACGAGGGCGATGGCGACGCCGGTCGCGGCGGCGAGGCGGCGCGCGCTGATCATGCGCATGACAGACTCCTCTTTCGCTGAGGGGGAGGCCGGGCGGGAGCCCGGGAACGACGGACGCCCACGGGCGCGCTCCGTTTGCGCGCATGCCCGAGCGGGCGGGAGGGAAGGATCGGTGCGGGAACGTCTGGCCGCATGACGGCATCGGTGGATGCGGTGTGCGGGCCAGGAGGGGCGTGCCGTACGGAGGGTGACGGATCCGTCCGGGGGTCAGGCGGCGGTAGGACGCCTGCCCGGGCAACACGGGGCCACCTGCCATTGGCATATGCCGGAGGTTCAGGCCGCCGACCGGTCCTGCGGAACCGGCCGCGTCGCCATCGTGGCGCACCGGCGCGCGCCGGGGCAAGGCTTTCCGGCCGCAAGCTCGCGTCCGCCCGGAAACGGCGGGCGAGCGGGGTTTGATCGAACTTCCGTACGCCTTAAGGACCTTGTCTGACCAGCGGATTTTCCGCGACCGGACCGTGGCCGCCGGACCTCACTCTGCCGGCGCGTTGCCACTGGCCGCACGCCCCCCGGCGTACGCCCCCTGGCGCCGCACACGCCCGGAGTAGGACGTCACGCCTGCCGAACTCCCGTGCCGGGCAAGGGATCCGGCCCCGCGCGCGGACGAGCGCGAGGGGCCGGGACGGGCGTCGGGCCGGGTGTGCTCAGCGGCAGAACTCGGCCTCCGCGAGCGCGCGTTCACCCTCCACCCAGTCGGCGTTGGTGTTGAACGCGGCCACGTGCCGGCCGTCGCGGGTGGCCAGCGCCACCGTCGACGAGCCGTGGATGGTGCCGGTGTGGCCCCAGACGACGGCCCCGCAGTGGAGCTTCACGCTGCCGATGCCCAGCCCGGGGCCGCCGGCGGCCGGGATCATCTCGTCCAGCTCGGCCCGCGGCAGCAGCCGCCCCCGCATCAGGGCGGAGTAGAAGCGCGTCAGATCGGCCGTCGTGGAGATCATCTCCCCGGCCGCCCCGCCCCACGAGGGGTTGAGCTCGGTGGTCTCCAGCGGTGTCGGCGAGCCGCCGAACAGCGTGGAGTAGCCGAGCGCGTGCGGCCGGGGCAGCTCGACGGCGGTACCGGGCAGGGTCGTCGCGGAGAGGCCGAGCGGCCGGATGATCCGGCGCTCGATCTCCTCGCCGTACGAGCGGCCGGTCACCTCGGCGATGATCATCCCGGCCAGCAGGTAGTTGGTGTTGGAGTAGGCGCGGGACGTTCCCGGCGGGAACAGCGGCGGGTGGGCGAGTGCCGTCCGCACCAGGTCCTCGGGACGGTAGGTGTCGTAACGGTGGAGCAGGAAGTCCGGGCTCGCCAGCCGCTGGATCATCGCCGGGTCCTCGTCGAAGGAGAACAGCCCGCTGGTGTGCCCCAGCAGCTGGCGGACCGTGATCGCCGTGCCGTCGTTCCCGTTGCCCCGCACCACGCCGGGCAGCCACCGCTCCACCGGGTCGTCCAGGCCGAGCCGTCCCTCGGCGCGGAGCTGGAGCACCACGGTGGCGGTGAAGGTCTTCGTCAGGCTCCCGATCCGGAACCGCTCCCGGGGCGACCGGGGCCGTCCGGTCGCGGTGTCGGCCGCCCCGACGGCCGCGGACCAGCTGTCGTCGCCCTCCCGGACCCCGGCTATCGTCCCGGGCAGGCCCTCGGCCCGGACGAGTTCCGCCATCGACGCCCGCGTCGCCCCGTGGACGCCGTCGCCGTGCCCCCCGTGCCCTCCACCGGTGCCGGCCGCCGCGGCCGACGTCACCGTGCCCACGGTCACGACCGTCGTCACCGCGGCGGCCACCGCCACCGCGCCGTACCCGCGCCGAAGCGCCCCCTGCCGAGCCATACCGACCTCCTGAGGTCCGAATCGCCCGTCCCCCGCTGACCGGGCCAACGGCCGGGCCGCGCAGGGTGGTTCCCGCCGTTCAGGGGGTGTCGGCGGGCGCCCCCCAGCGGCCCAGCTTCTCCGGGTTGCGGACCGCCCAGATCCGGCTGATCCGGCCGTCCACGAGGTCGAGGGCGGCCACCGTCGCGGTGACGCCGTCGCGTTGGGCGACCAGGCCGGGGCGGCCGTTGACGCTGCGCTCCAGGAGGGTGAGACCCGGTGCCCGCTCGGCCAGCAGCACGAGGTACTGGGCGATGCGCACGCCGCCCTCGACCGGCCGGAGCACCGCGCCGACCAGGCCGCCGCCGTCGGCCACCATCGTGGCGGCGGGGTCGAGCAGACCGACCAGGGCCTCGATGTCCTTGGACTCCCAGGCCTGCCTGAACCGCCGCACCACACCGGCCTGGTGGGCCTGCCCGGGGTCGGGCGTCCGCGCGGCGCCGACCCGCCGCCGGCCCGAGGAGGCCAGCTGGCGGCAGGCGGCGGGCGTCCGGTCGACGATCGCGGCGATCTCGGGGAACGGGTAGCGGAAGACGTCGTGCAGGACGAACACCACGCGCTCGGCCGGCGTCATCGACTCCAGCACGACCAGGAAGGCCATGCCCACCGACTCGTCCAGGGTGATCCGGTCGGCCGGGTCGGCGGACCCGCCCCCCGAGCCGCCGGGCCACTCGGTGCGGTCGGGCAGCGGCTCGGGCAGCCACTCGCCGACGTAGCGCTCGCGCCGGACCCGCGCCGAGCCCAGCACGTCCAGGCAGATCCGGCTGACCACCGTCGTCAGCCAGGCGCCCGGCGCCTCGACGGCCTGCCGCCGCGCCGCGGACAGCGCGTACCAGCGGGCGTAGGCCTCCTGCACGGCGTCCTCGGCCTCGGCCGGCGAGCCGAGCATCCGGTAGGCGAGGTCGATCAGGTGCCGCCGCTCGCCGAGGGCCGCGTCCGTGGGCCGTCCGTCCCCGGTGTCCATGCCGGTCCCCCCCGCTCGTGCCCGCCCGCCTCACACTTCGCGGGCCCGTTTCGTCGAATCACCGGGACACTATCGATCCACCGCCGCGAGGCAGGAAGAGGGACCGCACCATGGCCATTCCGGGCAACGCCGTCGAACGCCGCAGCTTCACCTTCCCGCAGGTCGCGGTCGCCCTGCAGACCCTGGCGATCCTCTTCCAGGCGAGCACCGCGGGCCTGCTGCTCTCCACGACGTACGGCGGGACGCTGCACGGCGTCGGGGCGCGGGTGATGTACGGGGCCTCGATGCTCTACCTGCTGGCCGCGGTCCTGGCCTGGCGGCCGGGCGGCGGCCCGGCCCGGCCGGTGCTCCACGCCACCGGGTTCCTGGTGCTCGCCTCGGTCCAGGTGGTGCTGGGCATCGCCCACGCGCCGGCGGCGCACGTGCCCCTGGGCGTGCTGATGTTCGGCCTGAGCGTGCTGGACCTGGGGCGGAGCCTGTCCGCAGCCGCGCGCCGCGGGCGGTAGCGGCGGCCGGGCGGCCGGGCGGCCGGGGAGGGACTGCTCCCGGCCGTCGGCCACCGCCCGCGGCCACCGCCCGCGCCGGCTCAGAAGGTCAGCGCGGTGGGCTGGGCGTCGGGGCGTACCGCCGCGTCGGTGCCGCCGTCCACGAACAGGGTGGCGCCGGTGGTGAAGCGGGCCTCGGGCCGCAGGAACTGGTGCACCCAGAAGGCGATGTCCTCGGGCCGGCCGAAGACGCCCAGCGGCATGGGGGTGGGGAAGTCGTCGGCGTCCGGCTCCTCGCCCGCGCCGGTGGACCCGAGCATCAGCGGGGTGATCACCGCGCCGGGCGCGATGACGTTCAGCAGCACGCCCTCGCGGGCCCACGCCGGGGTGACGGCCGTCCGGCGCACCCAGCGGGCCAGGGCGAACTTGGAGGTGGCGTAGGCGGAGATGCTCGGCGCACCCTCGGAAGCCCGCGCCGCCTCGGCGGGCAGCGCGGCCAGGGCCGCACGGGCGTGCTCGCGGGCCGCGTCCTCGTCGCCGGAGAGCAGCAGCTCGACCAGCTTCTCGTCGATCATCGGGACGGTGGTCGAGGAGTTGGAGCCGATCACCACGGCGCGCCCCGCCGAGGAGCGGGCGAGCGCCGGGCGCAGGCCCTCCAGCAGCTCGACCGGGCCGAAGTAGTTGATGGAGGCCACGGCGGCGGGGTCCTTCATCGCGGGGCCGACGCCGGCCACCGCGGCCACGCCGTCCAGGAGCCCGCCGGAGGCGTCCAGGATCCCCCGGACGGCGGCGCGGCGGCCCTCGGCGGTGCCGAGGTCGGCGGTGATGTCGGCGTCACGGAGGTCGACGCCGATGACGGTGTGGCCGGCCTCCCGGAGGACGGCGGCGCTGGCGGCGCCCATTCCCGAAGCGGAGCCGGTGACGGCGTAGATACCCATGGTGCGAGCCTCTCGATCACTGTGCGCAGGGAGCACACGGACTGGCGGGTGCCCTTCCGAACATCTGCCAATCGGATTCCAATCACTGATTGGATGGTAACCCGGGAGCCTGTGATGCAATGGCGGCATGCCGGATGGAACAGCTCAGGACCCGAACCCGACCCCGGACGCCGCCCCGCCCCAGGACGCCGCCTCCACCCGGGACCGGCTGCTCGCGGCCGCCGAGCGGCTCTTCCTCCAGCGCGGTGCGGGCCAGGTCTCGGTGCGCGCGATCAACGCGGAGGCCGGCCTCAACCCGGGCGCGGTGCACTACCACTTCGGCTCCCGCGAGGGCCTGGTCACGGCGCTGCTCGGGCGCGAGCTGTGGCCGCTCTGGCAGGGGCGGCTGGAAGCGGCCACCCTGAGCCCCGGGGCGACGGGCCCCGCGCAGGTGCGGACCCTCGTCGCGGCCGTCGCCGCACCGTTCGACGAACTGATCCGCACCGAGCGCGGCCGGATGCTGTGCCGCCTGCTCGCCCAGACCATGCTCACCGCCGACCGGCCGCTCAGCGGCTCGCCCTGGGCGGGCACCGCCCCGTTCGAGGTCGTCCTCGGCCGGGCCCTGCCCGACCTGTCCGTCCGCGAGATCACCGACCGCTGGCGGCTCGCGTTCACCACCCTCCTGGAGGCCTACGGGCGCCCGCTCGCCGCCGAGGCGGACTCCGCCGCGGAGCCTTCGTTCCCCGAACCGTCCACCGTGGTCGCGTTCCTGACGGCCGGCCTGACCGCGCCCGGAACGGCGGTGAGCTGACGGCTCCTAGCGGGCGGGGCGGACGTCCGGCGGCGCGGTGATGCCGAACTCCGTCTCCAGGACGGCGCGGATCTCCTCCGCGCCGTCGAGCTCCCGCACCGTCACGGTGCCGTCGTGCGCGGTGCGGGTGAACCTGGCGCCGTCGAGGGCGAGGTGGCCGGCCGGGAGGGTCCGCTGCACGAAGAGGCGGCGGAACGGCGAGCGCGGGTGGGTGGCGACGTGCCAGTTGGCCATGCCGATGTCGGGCGCGGGCGCCGGGTCGAGGGTGAACGCCACCAGCTCCCGCCACGCGTCGCCCCTGCGGATCTGCAGCACCCACACCTGGACGGGGCCGTCCGTCTCCTCCAGGACCAGCCGGTGCCGGCGGCCCCGGCCGTCCCGGACCGGGCCGGGGACCAGCGGCAGCGGCTCCAGGAGCGCGTCCGCCGACCCGAAGCCGACGTCGACGAGATGGCGCCCCTCGCCCTCCCCGGGCACCCGGACGACCAGCACCAGGTGGGTGCGCGGCCGGACCTCCCCGGGCCGGGCGCCCGCCCGGACCCGGCCGGTGTGGCGGACGACGTCGTAGCCCAGTTGCTCCAGCACGGCGGCGAACAGCGTGTTGTGCTCGAAGCAGTATCCGCCGCGCCCGCCCGTGACGAGCTTGGCCTCCAGATCGGCGACCTCCAGCGACGGCACGGTGCCGACCACCACGTCGACGTTCTCGAACGGGACGGCCAGCACGTGCGCGTACTGCAGCGCCCGGAGCGTGGCCAGGGTGGGCGCCCGCCCGCCGTCCCACCCGATCCGCGCGAAGTACTTGTCGAGGTCGACGCTCATACCGCCACCGTACGGACCGGGCGGCGCCCGGGCCTCGGGCTGCGGGCGCGGCTCGCGGTGGGTCCTGCGTCCTAGGACCCGGGCGGAGACGCCGTCACACCGGGGCGCCGGTCGGCGGGATCGCGCCGGAGGCCCGCCCTCCGCGCCGCAGGAGCCCGGTCCGCCGGAGTCGTTACGCAGCCGATGAGCCGCTGTGACACGACCGGCCGGGGACCGCGACACGGGCTTTCTACCGTCGCTCTCGACGCACCGGCCACTCCGGGCCGGACACCGCGTCACCAGGACGAATGGAGAGTTCGCATGGCCACGCGCACCACCAGGAACCGTGCCGTTCTGCGGCTGACGGCCGTCTGCGCCATGACCGGCGCCGCGCTGCTGACCGCCGTGACGGGCGGCCAGGCCTGGGCCGACGGCGCCCCCGCGCCCGCCCCCGCCACCCCGACGGCCACCCCGGCCGTCAAGGCCCCGGCCGCGGCCGGCGACGCGGGCAGCGGCGCCGCCCAGCCGGCCCCGGCGCCGCCGACCGCCATCCCGTCGCCGTTCGTCTCCGCGGTCCCGACGATCTCGCCGGTGCCGAAGAACGCCACCCACCCGGCCGCTCCGCTGCCGTCGCTCACCCGCGAGGCCGAGGGCGGCGCGCCCGCCCCCGCCTCGGGGCAGCCGCAGGTCCGCGAGGTGCCCAAGGGCGCCGCGCAGGCCGGTGACGGCTCCACCGCCGGGGACTCCTCCGGTCTGCAGCTGATCGGCGGCGGCGCCGTCGCCGCCATCGGTGCCGGGGCGCTCGGCTTCGCCGTGCTGCGCCGCCGCTCCGGTGCGCGCGGCTGACGACGGCCACCGGGGCGGGCGTCGCCACGGACGTCGCCACGGGCGGCGTGCCCGGCACGGCGGGCCGCGGCCGGGCGGGCTGAACCGCGGCGTGTTCGGGGCGGCCGGGCTGCTCTGCCTGGCGCTCGGTGCGACCGTCGCGCTCTCGGACCAGCGCGAGCCCCCGGTGGTCCGGGTGGAGACCTCGGCCCGTCAGGGCGCGGGCGGCGCGGGCGGCGCGGGGGAGAGCGCACCGGTCGCTCCGGTGACGGCCCCCGCCGCCGGCGGCACGGCAACCGCCGCCACCGGCGCGGGAACCGCCGCGCCGCGCCCGTTCGCGGCCTCGCCGCCGACCCGCCTGCTCGTCCCGGCGGCCGGCGTCGACGCCCCGGTGACCGGCCTCGGCCTGAACGCCGACGGCACCGTCGAGGTGCCGGCCGCCGAACGGGCCGGTGAGGCCGGCTGGTACCGCAACGGCCCGACCCCGGGGGAGACCGGGCCCGCCGTCCTGATCGGTCACTACGACACCGCGCACGGCCCGGCGGTCTTCCGGGGACTGCCGAAGCTGCGGGCGGGGGACCGGATCCAGGTGCGGCGGGAGGACGGCAGCACGGTGGACTTCCGGGTCCGCGAGCTGGTCCAGGCCGCCAAGGACGCCTTCCCCACCGAGCTGGTGTACGGGAACACGGCGGCGCCCGAGCTGCGCCTGATCACCTGCGGCGGCCGGATCGGGACCGACGGCCACTGGACGGACAACATCATCGTCCTCGCGGACCTGGCCGAACCGGCCACCTCCGCCGGCTGACCGGGCTGCGGCTACGCTGCCCGGACGGCACCCGCCGGGGAACCGGCGGGTGCCGTCCGGACGACCTGCCGACCGGACACGAACCGGCACGAACCGGCATGAACCAGCACGAACCGGCACCACCACCGCGGACCAGGAGGGCCACCGGAGGATGAGCACCGCCCCGCGTCGCACGCCCGGACCCCTCCTGGCCCTGCTCGCCGCCGCGCCGCTCGCCCTCGCGGTCGGCTGCGGCGCCCCCGGCGAGCTGCGCGACCACGGCGCGGCCGAGGCCGTCGCGCGCCCGCCGGCCCGGATCCCGCTCTGGCCGGGCCAGGACACCGCGCCGTCGCCGGAGCCCGCAGGGCCCCGCACCCCGGAGCCGGCGCCGCAGCCGGTCCCCGACCTGACCGTCCCCGGGCAGGACGTCTCGACGGTGGACGTCCGCACGCTGCTGGCCAAGGACCCCGGCGTGAGCCAGGACGAGCGGCGGGCCCTCGACCCCTGCACCGGCTGCGGGATCCGCCCCGCCGAGTACCGCGACCTGACCGGTGACGGCCGCCCCGAGCTGCTGGTCGTCGTCGGCCTCGTCGACACCGACGTGCTGCACGTCTACACCGCGTCCGCCGACCGGATGCTGCCCGTGCTGCGGGTACAGCTGCTGAAACGGTTCGGCGCCGAGACGCTCGGCACCGACCTGCTGCTGTACGAGTCCACCACCAGCTGGTCCCGGACCATCCGCCGCTACAGCTGGGACGGCGCGCGGCTCGTCCTGGCCGAGCAGAAGGTCGAGGGCGTCGGGCCGGTCCAGGAGCCCGAGCCGACGCCGACCACCACCCCCGGGGACCGGTCGACCATCCTGCGCCCCGGCACGGGCACCGTACCCGCCCCCTGGCCGAGCGTGCCCGCGGTCCGCCGGCCCGACGGCTCCGAGCCGGGCGCGGGCGCGGGATCGGGCGCGGGTGCCCCGACGGCCACGCCCGTGCCCGCACCCAAGGTGCCGCAGCCCGGCCAGCCCCGCCCGGCCGTCCCCACGGCCGCGCCCACCGCTCAGCAGCCCGCAGCCCAGCAACCCACCACGCAGCAACCCGCCGCCCAGCAGCCCACCGCGCAGCCGCCCGCCCGCTCGGAGACCACGCCATGAACCCCACGGCACCCAGCCACCCCCGCATCCTCATCGTCGAGGACGACGAGGTGATCCGGGAGGCCACCCGGATGGCCCTGGAACGCTACGGCTTCCCGGTGTCCACGGCCGCCGACGGGCTGGAGGGGTTGGAGATGTTCCACGCCGTGCGGCCCGACCTGGTGCTGCTCGACGTGATGCTGCCGCTGCTCGACGGGGTCGGTCTGTGCCGGCGGATCCGCGAGGAGAGCCAGCTGCCGATCCTGATGATGTCGGCGCGCACCGACCCGGTCGACGTGGTGTCCGGCCTGGAGGCGGGCGCGGACGACTACGTCGTCAAGCCGTTCGAGAGCGCCGTGCTGGTCGCCCGGATCCGCACCGTGCTGCGCCGCATCCGCGTCGTCCCGGCCGCGCCCGAACCCCTGCCCGTTCCCCCGCCCGCTCGCACCGGAGCCGCCGCGCCGGAGCCCGCCGGGGCCGTCCCACCCGGGGCCGTCGCGCCCGGGCCCGCGGCACCCGAACCCCGCACGCCCGTCCGCAGCTTCGACGGCCTGGAGGTGGACACCGACTCCATGGAGGTCCGCGTGCACGGCCGGCTCGTCCCGCTCACCCCCACCGAGCTGCGCCTCCTGCTGGAGTTCACCGCCGCGCCCGGGATCGTGCTGGAGCGCGCCGTGCTGCTGGAACGGGTCTGGGACTACGAGTGGGGCGCCGACACCCGGGTCGTCGACGTCCATGTGCAACGGCTGCGCGCCAAGATCGGCGGCGGGCGGATCGAGACCGTCCGCGGCTTCGGCTACAAGCTGCGGCGCCCCGAATGACGCTGCGCCGGCAGATCGCCACCGCCGTCGCCGCCATCTCCGTCCTGGTCGCGGTGGCGGTCGGGCTGCTCGTCCACCAGGCGATGGTCCGCCAGCACGTCGGCCAGGCGCGCGCCTCGGCGCTCACCGCGCTGGACGCGGCGCTCGGCGCCTACGGGCGCGGCGAGGACGTGGCCGCAGGCGGCCGCCATGCCGCGCTGGACGACCCGGGGCTGCCCGTGCGGCTGCGCACCCTCGCCGCCGGGGGACGGCGCGGGTCGCTGCTCGCCGAGGGGCCCGAGGGCGAGTCGGTGTGGGCGGCGGGCGCCGTCCGCGACGGGGTGCTCTCGGTGCGGATCGACTTCGCCCAGGACCGGCGGGCGATCGCCGACCTGGACCGGATCATCCTGATCACCGTCGTCGCCTCCGTCTTCACCACCGTGCTGGTCGGGGTGCTGGTCGCGGACCGGATCAGCCGGCGGCTGCGCACGGCGGCGACGGCGGCCCGGGGCATCGCCTCCGGGCGCACCGACACCCGGATCGGCGAACTCGTCGACGGCCGGGACGAGGTGGCCGACCTCGCGGCGGCGGTGGACCTGATGTCCCGGGAGCTGCACCGGCGCCTGGAGGACGAGCAGCGGTTCACCGCCGACGTCGCCCATGAGCTGCGCACCCCGCTGACCGGGCTGGTCACGGCCGCCGAACTGCTGCCCCCGGGGCGGCCCACCCAGCTGGTGCAGAACCGGGTGCAGGCGCTGCGCGCGCTGGTCGAGGACCTCCTGGAGGTCTCCCGGCTGGACGCCGACGCCGAACTGCCCGACCTCTCGGCGGTGCCGCTGGAACGCGCGGTGCGGCGCACCGTCGCGCTGACCGGCCTGGAGGTGACGGTCGAGGTGGCGGCCGACGCGTCCGTCCGCACCGATCTGCGCCGGCTCGACCGCATCCTCGGCAACCTGCTCCTCAACGCCGACCGCCACGGCGGCGGCACCATCCGGCTGCGCGTCGACGGCCACCGGATCACCGTCCGCGACCACGGCCCCGGCTTCCCCGGGGAGCTCCTGCGCGACGGTCCCCAGCGCTTCCGCACCAGCGTCCGCGAACGCGGCAGGGGCCACGGCCTCGGCCTCACCATCGCCCAGGGCCACACCCGCGTCATCGGCGCCGCCCTCACCTTCGCCAACCACCCCGACGGCGGCGCCCTCGCCACCCTCACCCTCCCTCCGGCCGACGGTGAGTTCGGTGACGAATCACCCTAGGGGCGGCATGTCGGTCGGGCCCGAAAGAATCTTCCGACCCTGTGCAACCGTTCCGCCCGGTGCGGTGTCTGACTGACCCGAGGCGCCAACGCGCCTCTGGCGTACGGGTCGAGGAGGGGTTCACGGCCCGGCGCATCCGCAATCCGTTTCCACGTCGGATCACCGTCTGCCGCCGGCTTCTGCCCGCGCGCAGAAATGGGGGGAAGTTCTCATGCGTACTGCCTGTTCCGGTCGCCGGTCCCACGCGCGCCGCGTCGCCGCCACCGTGCTCACGGTCGCGCTGGCCGGCGGGACCGTCCTGATGGCGGCGCCCGGCGCCTCCGCGAGCGACGCGGTGCGCTCGGCGAAGCTCAGGGTCAACGCCCCCGCCGTGATCGGAGGCGCCGGGCAGCCGGTCGAGTTCACCGAGGTCATCACCAACACCGGTTCCAGGGCGGAACGGTTCGGCCTCGCCCTGGAGGCCACCAGCGGCCCGGGCACCCCGCCGCACGCCATCGCCATGGAGTACCGCGACCGGAAGACCGGTCAGTGGAAGGCCATCGCGCTGGACAGCGGCGTCCACGGCGACACCGTGAGCTACTCGGCCTATCTGCCCGTGGACACGAAGATTCCGGCGCACGGCAGCGTGACGGTCCAGTTGCGGATCGGCGCTCCGATGGGCGAGCCGCACAACGGTGCGAGCAATGGCTGGGTCCAGCCGCTGGACCTCCGGTCCGCCGTGGTGGCCCCCGGTTCGTGGGTGGGGCTGGCCCAGGTGACCAAGAGGATCAAGGTCCAGAGCCTCTCGCCCTCGCTGGGCCGCGTCCCGGCCACCGCGGTCGCGGGGGGTGCGCCCATCGAGTTCGACGCCGTCCTCAGGAACCCCACGCCGTCGACCTACGTCAACCTCGCCAACGCCCTGGGCGTCAGCTCGCACGCCACCGTCCAGGTCCGTCGGCCGAACGGCACCTGGACCACCCTGAAGAAGGTCTCCGACGGCATCCCCGGCGACCTTGAGGGTGTCTACCTGCAAGGTCGCGACTCCGGTGTCCGCGCCAGGTCGACGACCACCGTCCGGGTCCGGGTGTCGTACGACGCGGCCACTCCGCTCGGGCCGACGGAGATCAGCCGATGTGTCTACGTCAACGAGAGCCCGACCCGGCCGTTCAGCGGGACGACGACCTGCGACCGGAACACCACCGTGCAGATCGTCGCGCCGGGCACCAAGGGCACGAAGGGCCGGCCGCCCGTGAAGCCGGCGCCCGGCAGCAAGGGCGCCCCGGCCGGCAAGTGAGCGGCGACCGGGGCTGACGGCGGTCCTCAGGGGGCGGTTCCGGCACGCGCCGGAGCCGCCCCCGTCCCGTCCCGTCCCGTCCCGTCCCGTCCCGTCCCGTCCCGCCCCCGTCCCGTCGCGGTCGGGCGGGTCGGCCGGTCAAGCGGCGGGCTGCGGCGGGTGCCAGCCGTAGGTGGCGGCGGCCCGGCCGAGGAGGAAGCGGTCGGGGAGGAGGCCCGCGGCGGTGAGCGCGAGGTCGCGGGCGAGGACGGTCAGCGGTGAGCGGCGGGCGACCAGGGCGCCGACGGCGCGGGAGCCGTCGACGATCGCGGTGGCGCGCGGGAGGCGGGCGGCGGTGTAGGCGGGCAGGCCGGCGGCCGGGTCCCCGCCGGGGCGGACGCCGGCGGCCAGCACGACCGCGTCCTCGATCGCCTGGCAGGCGCCCTGGCCCTGGAAGGGGCACATGGCGTGGGCGGCGTCGCCGAGCAGGGCGACCCGGCCGCGGTGGTACGCGGGGAGCGGGTCGGCGAGCTCCCGGACGTCGTGGCGCAGCACCCCGGCCGGGTCGAGGGAGGCGAACAGTTCGGGGACGGGCGCGCACCAGTCGCCGTAGTGGCGCAGGAGTTCGGCGCGCTCGTCGCCGTCGGCGGCCCGGGAGCCCTCCGGGGCGAGGGCGGCGCCGTAGACGTACACCCGGCCGTCGGCGAGCGGGACGACCCCGGCGAGCCGGCCGCGGCCCCAGACCTCCCCGGCGGCGAACGGCGGGCGCGGCGGGCGGTCGATCACGGAGCGCCAGGTGGTGAAGCCGGAGTAGCGCGGGCCGGGGTGGCCGGGGAAGAGCAGGCCCCGGGTGGCGGAGCGGATGCCGTCGGCGCCGACGACCAGCGCGGCCCGCTGCTCGCCCTCGGCGGTGCGGACGACGGCGGGGGTGCGGGCGTCGCCGGGTTCGGCCAGTTCGGCCGGCGAGCCGGTGCGGACGGTGCCGGCGGGCAGCGCCTCGACCAGGGCGTCGACGACGGCGGCGCGGGCGACGGCGATCAGCTTCTCGCCGAAGAAGGCCTCGACGGCGTCGGTGCCGGTGCGGGCGAGCCAGCGGCCGGAGGGGTGGCGGACGCCGACGGCGGGGTGCGGGGCGGCGAGGGCGCGCAGGCGCTCGCCGACGCCGAGCAGGTCCAGGGCGCGCAGGGCGTTGGGGGCGAGGGCGAGTCCGGCACCGACGGGTTCGAGCGAGGCGGCGCGTTCGTGGACGGTGACCGGGACGCCCCGGCGGTGGAGGGCGAGCGCGGCGGCGAGGCCGCCGATCCCGCCGCCGATGACGACGGCGCGCGGGGACGACGGCTCCGGCAGGTCGCGGTGGTCCATGGGGCTCCTCTCGGACGCGGAACTACACCTGTAGTTCCGATCGCGGGTCCGACCGTACTACAGCTGTAGTGAGAATTGGGCGGCGGCCCCGGGGAGCGGCGATGATCGGACCCATGACCAGCAGCGCCGCGCCCGCCGGCCCCCAGCGCCAGACCCTGATCGCCGACACCGCCGTCGCGCTGATCGCCGAGCGCGGCCTGCGCGGGCTCACCCACCGCGCCGTCGACGAGGCGGCCGGCCTGCCGACCGGCTCCACCTCCAACCTGGCCCGCACCCGGGCGGCGCTGCTGGAGCTGGCGATCACCCGGATCGCGGAACTGGAGTCCCCGGGCTTCGCGGCGACGGTGCGCACGCCCACGACGGGCCACGCCCGCGAACTGCTCGCCCAGCTCGCCGCCGACGCCGTCCACCAGGCGCTCACCACCGGCCGCACGCTCACCGTGGCCCGCTTCGAGCTGGCCCTCGAAGCCACCCGGCGCCCCGAACTGCGCGCCGTCTACGACCGCCTGGGCGCGGGCTTCCTCGCCCTCGCGACCGCCCTGCTGGCCGAGTGCGGCTCGTACGCGCCCGAGGCGGACGCCCGCCGACTGGTCCGCTGGGCCGACGGCGTGCTCTTCAACGTCACCGCCGGCAGCGGTGCCGGCCGCGTCCCCGACCCGGCCGAACTCGGCGCCGAGGTCTCCTGCTACCTCGCCGCGCTGCTCGACGGCTGAGGTTCCGGACCCGTCTTCCGGCCGGGGCGGCCGGGCGGCGTCCGGGTGCGTGCACCGCGCGGCGGAGGCGGGGGCACCTCCCGGCCGCAGGTCGGGGGCGCGTCGCCCGGGGTCGGGGGGACTACGCGGGAGCGTCCAGGGCCGGGGCGAGGACGGCGAAGGCCTCGGCGGTGAGCGCGGCCGGGTCGGCGGCGCCGTCGCTGTCGCTCCACCGCTCCAGCACCGCCCCGAAGGCGGTGAGCGCCATCCCGGCGGCGAGCCGGGGGTAGAGGTCGACGGCCGGGTCGCGGTCCAGCCGGCGGGCCAGCTCGGCCGACAGCTCCGCGCGCCACTCGGCCTGCCGCTCCAGGAAACGGGCGTGCAGCGCGGGGGTGTGCAGGATCAGCCGCACGGCGTGCAGCGCCCGGTCGCCGTGCTCGCCGCAGGCGGCCAGCGGCACCGAGACGGCGTGCCGCAGGGCGGCCGAGGGCGGCTCGGCGGCGGGGCGGGCGGCCAGTTCGGCGGCGATGCCGGTGCCGAGGTCCGCCAGGAACCGGACGATCACGTCCTCCTTGGACGCGAAGTAGCGGAAGAACGTCCGCTTGGACACCCCGGCGTCGGCCGCGATCTCGTCCACGGTGACGGCGTCGAACCCCTGGGCGGTGAGCAGCCGGAAGGCGGCCTCGGTCAGCTCGTCCACGACGAGTTGGCGCTTGCGCTGGGCCAGGCTGACGGCGGGTCGGGAGGTCACCCGACGATGGTAACGCCATGCCGGAGTTGACACCGAGGAGCGCCTTGACACCGAGTGACACGAGCGGCAGCATCTGCCACATGAAGCCTTCGGAGACAACAGGCGGCGGTGCGGGCTGGAACGCCGGGCGGATCCCGGACCAGCGGGGGCGGGTGTTCGTGGTCACCGGCGCGAACAGCGGGCTGGGCCTGGCCACCGCCCGGGCGCTGGCCGGACGCGGCGGGCGGGTGGTCCTGGTGGTCCGCGACGAGCGGCGGGGGCGCGAGGCCGCCGCCCGCATCGCCGCGGAGCTGGCGGACCCCGGTGCGCGCGAGCGCCTGGAGGTCCGCCGCCTCGACCTGGCCGACCTCGACGCCGTCCGGACCTTCGCCGGCCGGCTGCGCGCCGACCACCCCCGGCTGGACGTCCTGGTCAACAACGCGGGCGTGTTCGCCCCGCCCCGCACGCTCAGCCCGCAGGGCCACGAACTGCAGTTCGCCGTCAACCACCTCGGCCACTTCGCCCTCACCGGCCTGCTGCTCGACGCCCTCGCCGCCGGGCGCGACCCGCGCGTGGTGACCGTCAGCTCGCTCAACCACCGCAAGGGCCGGATCCGCTTCGACGACCTCGACGGCGCGCGCCACTACGCGCCGATGGCCTTCTACGACCAGTCCAAGCTCGCCAACGCACTCTTCGGCCGGGAGCTGCACCGCCGGCTGGCGGCGGCCGCGAGCCCGGTGCGCAGTCTGCTCGCCCACCCCGGTTACACCGCCACCGCGCTGCAGACCAGCGGGCCGACCGGCCTCGCCCGGCTGCTCTTCGGGCGGCTGCTCAGGCCGCTCGCCCAGCGCCCGGCGGACGGCGCCCTGCCGCAGCTCTACGCGGCGACCGAACCGGCCGCGCGCGGAGGGGAGTTCATCGGCCCGGACGGCCGCGGCGAACTGCGCGGCGCGCCGACCCCGGTCCGGCTCGCGCCGACAGCGCAGGACGCGGCGGCGGGCCGCCGGCTCTGGGCGCTCTCGGAGGAGCTGACCGGCGTGCGGTTCGGCCTCGCCGAGGCCCCCGACGCGGCCTGACGGTCCGTCGGGGGCCGGGGCGCGGTGGCGGCCGCCCGTGTCCGGACATGCCGGAACGCCGCCGCTGCCCGGTCCGGCCTCACCGACCCGCGCCGGGCACGGGCTCCACCGGAGCCACCGCTGGAGCCGTGCGGCGTGGCGGGCAGGGCGACGATCGGCGTGTCCGTCCGGGGGATTCCCGACGGCCCGTCAGTGCGGGCGCTCCCCGGGGCGGGACACCTCACTCGATGGTCACGCTCACCTCCATCTGGCTCGCCCCGGGCGTGCCGGCGACGTCGAGGGTGACCCCGCTCCAGGTGCCGGTGGGCTCGTTCAGCGCCGGGTGGGTGTGCTCACCGATGCTGGTGTTGCCGAGCGACGGGTAGAGGTCGGTGTCGTCACCGCGGTTGCCCTGGCCGAAGATCTTCGCCAGGTCGCGCCGGCCGTCGGCCTGCATCAGCTCGATGGCGAGGTGTTTCTCGTCGTTGACGTTGTCGATGCTCTCGTCCACCACGTAGGCGGCGATGCCCTGGTCCGGCAGGAACTTGTCCTGGCCGCTCTGGCGCCGGTACTCGACGATGATGTACTGGGTCGGGGTCATCCGCGGGCTGCGGACGAACAGGATCTCGCCGCCCTCGGCGACCGGGCGCAGGGTGATGTCCTTGGTGGTGGTCTCGATGCTCTGCGGCGTGGTCCAGCCCTGGAACATCCGCAGCATGCCGTTCGGGAAGACCGGGGTGTCGCCCCCGTTGCCCCAGGAACCGGCCGCCATCAGGCAGTAGTTGCCGAGTCCGTTGGACTTGCTGAACTCGATGTCGCCGGTGTCGTAGTAGTCGGCGTAGCCGCAGGCCAGGTGGCCCCACTCGTGGCAGCAGACGCCGACCTTGCAGTCCTCGGGGACGGTCAGGAAGGTCTGCACGGCCAGTCCGGGCGCGACCGTGGTGGGCTTCTCGTTGACCCACTTGGCGCTCCACAGGGCGTCCTTGACCTTGGCCGGGTCCTCGACGGCCTCGGCGCCGGTGCCCGCGTGGACGATGAACAGGGCGGTGACGTCGCCCGTGCCGAGGGCGTCGAGGTCCTTGGTGAACTTGACGCCCTGCTGGGTCGCGAGGGCGAGGGCGTCGGCGGCCATGCCCTGTTCGTTCCTCGGGGCCGTGCCCTGGCCGGACTGGTTGTCGGCGTAGAAGGAGATCGGGTGCGGCAGCCGGTACCAGCCGTGCACCTCGCCCTGGACGTCGATGCCGCCGGCGGTCGCGTCGTTCGGATCGAAGCCGCTGACCAGCTGGTAGAAGTCGTGCATCGAGCCGGTGGCGAAGGTGCCGGAGCTGAAGAGCAGCTCCTCGAAGTGCGCGGGGGTGTTGGCGGGGTCGTGCGGCTGGTCGGGGAAGTCCACCAGCAGCACCATGGTGCGGACCACGCCCTTGAGCTTCTTGCTCGGACGGGTGATCAGCTGGGCGTCGGTGCTGGGACCGGGGCGGGTGGCGCCGTCGTCGAGACCGATGACGTTCTCGCCGCGCACCCGGGAGCGCCAGACGTAGTAGTACTGGCCGAAGGTGATGAACTTCGGCAGCCGGCGGGTCTCGATCAGGTTCAGGTACTCGTCGTGGAGGGCCTGGAGCGCGTCCGGCGACAGCGGCACCGGGCAGGCGCGGGGGTGGTGGGCGGTGGGGAGGTCGGTGGAGGGGCTGGGACGCAGCGGGGTTAATGTGTAACGCATCGTGACGGCTCCTTCGAGCCTGTCCGCCCCGCCGGGGCGTGTACGGCGCCACGGGGGCGCGTGCGGCGCCCCGCCGAGTGGGCGGTCGCCGGCAATCGGTCGGCTCGCCGAAGGATGGTCGGGTCTGGCCGGTTCCGGTTGCGAATGGGGCGATATGCGGTTGTCTGTCCTTATTTTGACGCTCCGCACAGCCGCCTGACCAGACCCGAGGGCCTGTCGGTTTTCGCCGGGTGCGGCTCAGCCGGCCCGGAACGCCGCGGCGGCCGCCGTGAAGGACGCGGCGAGCTGCGGGTATCCCGCCCAGTGCAGGTGCAGATACGAAGCGTGAACATTCTCGGCGCCCGCCGCGCCCGCGAATCCCTCGGTGCGCGGACCGGTCGGCAACCGCCAGCCCCAGGCGGGCCGTTCGCCGGCGCCCGGCTCGCAGACCGTCCGGTGGAACTCGTGCCCGCGCAGCCTCGCCCCGGCCGGGGCCAGCGGCGAGTCGTGCAGCGCCACCGCCTCGCGGTACCCGAGGGTCAGCCGCTCGGTCATCCGGGCCGAGGTGTCCAGCACCCCGCACATCGGCAGGCCGTCCAACTCGCGCCCGAGGTAGAGCAGTCCGGCGCACTCGGCCGAGACCGGCCCGCCCGCGGCCGCGAACGCGGCGATCGCGGACCGCAGTTGATCGTTCGCGCTGAGTTCCCGGACGTACAGCTCGGGGAACCCGCCGCCGATCACCAGGCCCGCCGTGCCCTCCGGCAGGCCGTCGGCGTGCAGCGGGTCGAAGGGCACCACCTCGGCGCCGGCGGCGGCCAGCAGCTCGGCGTTCTCGGCGTACGAGAAGGAGAACGCCGCGCCCCCGGCCACCGCGATCCGCGGCGCGCCGGGCCCGGGAAGCCGCCCGCCCACCTCGGCCGCCGGGTCCCACGGCCCGACGCCGGTCAGCGGCGGCGCCGTGCGGGCCAGCGCCAGCACCGCGTCGAGGTCCACCGAGCCGGCGACCAGCGCGCCCATGTCCGCCACCGCCCGCAGCGCCTCCGCCGAACGCTCCACGGCCGGGACCAGCCCCAGGTGCCGGGACGGCGTGGCGACCGCCGCCGAGCGCCGGACCGCGCCCAGCACCGGCACGCCCGAGCCCTCCTCCAGCGCCTCCCGCAGCAGCTGCTCGTGCCGGTCCGAGGCGACCCGGTTGAGGATCACCCCGGCCAGCCGCACCTGCGGGTCCCAGGAGGCGAAGCCGTGCACCAGCGCCGCCACCGACCGGGACTGCGAGGAGGCGTCCACGACCAGCACCACCGGCGCCCGCAGCAGCTTCGCCACGTGCGCGGTGGACGCCAGCTCGCCGCGCCCGGAGGCGCCGTCGAACAGCCCCATCACGCCCTCGACCACCGCGACGTCCGCCCCGGCGGCGCCGTGCAGCAGCAGCGGGGCGATCCGCTCCGGCCCGCACATGAACGCGTCCAGGTTGCGGCCCGGGCGCCCGGCGGCCAGCCCGTGGTAGCCCGGGTCGATGTAGTCCGGGCCGACCTTGTGCGGCGAGACGGCCAGCCCGCGCGCGGTCAGCGCGGCGATCAGACCGGTGGCGATGGTGGTCTTCCCGGCGCCCGAGGAGGGCGCCGCGACGACGAGACGGGGGATGTCCATGCGGTTCTCAGTGCTCTCCGGCTACCACTCGATGCCGCGCTGGCCCTTGCGGCCGGCGTCCATCGGGTGCTTGACCTTGGTCATCTCGGTCACCAGGTCGGCGAACCCGGTCAGCGCCTCCGGTGCGTACCGGCCGGTGATGACGACATGCTGGCTGCCCGGGCGGTCCTTCAGCACGGCCACCACCTCCTCCGGGTCGACCCAGCCCCAGTGCATCGGGTAGGTGAACTCGTCCAGCACGTAGAAGCGGTAGGTCTCGGCGGCGAGGTCGCGCTTGACCTGCTCCCAGCCCTCCTTGGCCGCCGCCTCGCTGTCCATCTCCATCGCGCCGGTGCGCTGGATCCAGGACCAGCCGGACCCCATCTTGTGCCAGGCGACGGTGCCGCCCTCGCCGGAGGCGCCGAGCACCCGCAGCGCGTTCTCCTCGCCCACCTTCCACTTGGCGGACTTCACGAACTGGAACACCCCGACCGGCCAGCCCTGGTTCCAGGCGCGCAGCGCCATGCCGAAGGCGGCGGTGGACTTGCCCTTCCCGGGGCCGGTGTGCACGGCGGTGATCGGCAGGGTACGGCGCTGACGGGTCGTCAGGCCGTCGTCGGGGACGCTCTCGGGGACACCCTTGGGCATGTCGGCTCAGGCCGCCTTTCGCGCTGCGTTGGTGGTCGGACGGTTCTCGCGGACGAGCGAGGCGACGCCGTCGGCGCGCAGCTCGTCCAGGGTCACGGCGGTGGCCCGCAGCCGGGTGGCCAGGGTGCGCGCCAGGCCGAGCCGGACCGGGCCGGACTCGCAGTCCAGCACCACGCTCGCCACGCCCTGCGCGGCCAGCAGCCCGGCCGCCCGGTGCGCCTGCGCGACGGCGTCCCGGCCGCCGCCGGTGGCCCGGCCGTCGGTCACCACGACCAGCAGCGGGCGGCGGTCCGGGTCGCGCAGCCGCTCGACCCGCAGCACCTCGTGGGCCCGCAGCAGGCCGGCCGCCAGCGGGGTGCGCCCGCCGGTGGGCAGCGACTCCAGCCGGGCCGCGCCGACCTCCACCGAGGAGGTGGGCGGCAGCGCCAGCTCGGCCGAGGCGCCCCGGAAGGTGATCATGCCGATCTTGTCGCGGCGCTGGTAGGCGTCCATCAGCAGCGACAGCACCGCGCCCTTGACGGCGGTCATCCGCTGCCGGGCCGCCATCGAACCGGAGGCGTCCACCACGAACAGCACCAGGTTGGACTCCCGGCCCTGGCGCACCTGCTCGCGGAAGTCGTCCTTGTGCAGCACCAGCGCGCGCGAGGACCGCCCGCGCGCCACCTGGTGCGGGGCGGCGGCGCGCAGCGTGGCGCTCAGGTGCAGCCGGGCGAGCCGGCCGCGCGGGCGGCGGGCCCGGACGGTGTGGCCGCCGTCGGTCTCGGCGGGGGAGCGGCGGCCCTCGGCGCCGCGCCCGGTGCCGTCCACCGCGAACAGCCGGGTGCGGTACGGGTCGCCGGCCGCGACCGGCGCCGACTCCCGGGCGGGGGAGGGGTGCTGCGCCGGGACGGGCTGCGGGGCGGCGCCGTCCTGCCCGTCGGCCGGGCCGGCCGACTCCAGCGGCGGGCCGTCGGGGCCGGAGGGCTCCGGCGCGCCGCCGCCACCGCCGCCGTCGGGGCCGCCGTCCTGCGGGCCGTCGCCGTCCGGACCGCCCTCCGGACCGCCCTCCGGGCCCGGGTCGTCCCCGGGGCCCTCGGCGTCCTCCGGCGCGGGTCGGGGCTCCTGCTCCTGCTCCTGCTCGGCCTGCTCCTCCAGCACCCGGTCGAGCTGCTCCTCGTCCAGCCCGGGCGCGTCGAACGGGTTGCGCCGCCGGCGGTGCGGCAGCGCCAGCCGGGCGGCCGTGCGGACGTCCTCCGTCAGGACCTCGGTGCGCCCCGCCCAGGCGGCCAGCGCGACGGCGGTGCGCGCCATCACGATGTCCGCGCGCAGCCCGTCCACCTCGAACGCCGCGCAGACGGCGGTGATCCGGCGCAGCGCCGCGTCGGTCAGCTCCACCTCGGGCAGCAGCTCGCGCGCGGCGGTGATCCGGTCCGCCAGCGCGCGCTCGTCCTCGGTGAAGCGGGCGGCGAACGCGGCCGGGTCGGCGTCGTGGGCCAGCCGGCGGCGCACCACCTCGGCGCGCTCGGCCGGCTCCCGGGTCGCGGCGATCTCCACCGTCAGGCCGAACCGGTCGAGCAGCTGCGGCCGCAGCTCGCCCTCCTCCGGGTTCATCGTGCCGACCAGCAGGAAGCGCGCCGCGTGCCGCACCGAGACGCCCTCGCGCTCCACGTAGGAGCGGCCCATCGCGGCGGCGTCCAGCAGCAGGTCCACCACGTGGTCCTGGAGCAGGTTCACCTCGTCGATGTAGAGCACGCCGCGGTGCGCCCGGGCGAGCAGGCCCGGCTCGTAGGCCTTGACGCCCTCGGCGAGCGCCCGCTCCAGGTCCAGCGAGCCGACGATGCGGTCCTCGGAGACGCCGACCGGCAGCTCGACCAGCCGGGCCGGACGCTCGGAGGAGGCCGGGGTGCCGGTGTGCGCGCCGTCCGGGCACTGCGGGTCCGGCGCCGCCGGGTCGCAGGCGAAGCGGCAGTCGTCGACGGTCGTGATGGACGGCAGCAGCCCGGCCAGCGCGCGCACCATGGTCGACTTGGCGGTGCCCTTCTCGCCGCGCACCAGCACCCCGCCGACGGCGGGGGAGACGGCGTTCAGCAGCAGGCCGAGCCGCAGGTCGGCCATGCCGACGATCGCGGTGAACGGGTATCGGACGTCACTCATGCATGCTCCCAGGGGCCCCGGGCGCAAGGAACGGCAGCGATCCGGCCGCCGGCACCCCGCCCTCGATCAGCTTCCACAACGCGTCGGTGTCCGCGTGCTCCTCGATCAGCTCGCCCAGCCGGTCCAGCCGGGCCTCCCGCGCGGCCGCGAAGGAGGTGTCCGGCGCCGGCACGAACGCCCGGCCGGCGGCCGCCGCGACCTCGCGCAGCAGCGCGCGGCGGAAGCCGTCGTTCTCCAGCGCCCCGTGCCAGGTGGTTCCCCACACCTGGCCCGCCCGGCACCCGTCGAGGAAGGGCTCGCCGCCCTCGACCGTGACGATGCCGTGGTGGATCTCGTAGCCCTCGACCCGCTCCCCGTACGCCTCGCCGACCGGCCGGGCGAGCACCTTCTCCGCGCCGAACCGCACCCGGGTCGGCAGCAGCCCGAGGCCGTCCACCGCGCCCGCCCCCGACTCGACCTCGTCCACGATCGAGTGCGCCAGCATCTGGTAGCCGCCGCAGACGCCGAGCAGCGGCTGCCCGGCCGCCGCCCGGGCCCTCAGCACCGGCTCCAGGCCGCGTTCGCGCAGCCAGGCGAGGTCCGCGACGGTGGCCCGGGTACCGGGCAGCACGACGAGGTCGGCGTCGGCCAGTTCCTCCGGGCGGGTGGCCCAGCGGACCAGCACGCCGGGCTCCTGGGCGAGCGCGTCCAGGTCGGTGAAGTTGGACAGCCGGGGGAAGCGCAGCACGGCCACCCGCAGCACGTCCGCGCCGAGCGGGCCGCGCGCGGCCGTCCGGTCGACGACGGTGGACAGGTCGAGCGAGTCCTCGGCGTCCAGCCACAGGTCCGCCAGCATCGGCAGGGTGCCGAGCACCGGACGGCCGGTCAGCTCGCGCAGCATCTCCAGGCCCGGCGCGAGCAGCCGCGCGTCGCCGCGGAACTTGTTGACGAACCAGCCCGCCACATGCCGCTGGTCCTCGGCCGACAGCAGCGCCAGCGTCCCGTACATCGCCGCGAACACCCCGCCGCGGTCGATGTCGCCGACCACCACGACCGGCAGGCCGGCGGCGGTGGCCAGGCCCATGTTGGCGATGTCGCGGTCGCGCAGGTTGATCTCGGCGGGCGATCCCGCGCCCTCGCAGACCACCACGTCGAAGCGCCGGCGCAGGTCCGCCAGGCACTCCAGGGCGCGTTCCAGCAGCACCGGCTTGCGCTCGCGGTAGTCCAGCGCGCCGACCTCGGCGACCGGCCGGCCCAGCAGCACCACCTGGCTGCGGCCGTCGGCCCCGGGCTTGAGCAGCACCGGGTTCATCGCCGCCTCCGGCTCCACCCGGGCCGCCTGCGCCTGCATCGCCTGCGCGCGGCCGATCTCGGCGCCGTCGGCGGTGACGAAGGAGTTCAGCGACATGTTCTGCGCCTTGAACGGCGCGACCGCGACACCCTGCCGGGCCAGCCAGCGGCAGATGCCCGCGGTGACCACGCTCTTGCCGGCGTCCGAGGTCGTCCCGGCGACCAGCAGCGCCTTGCTCATGCCCCACTCCTCCGCATCCCGCCCAGGGCCGCCCGGAGCAGCAGGTGCCCGGCGACCGTCGTACCCAGGGCCAGCGCGCTCACCCGCCGGGAGAGCACACAGGCCCGTTCGATGTCGTCCACCCCGACCGGCCGCAGCTCCCCGCCCAGCACGGGGCGGTGCTCCACCCGCTCGCCGTAGTGCAGCGTCCCGCCGAGGCGCACGCCCACCGCGCCGGCGAACGCCGACTCGGCCTGACCGGCGTTCGGGCTGGGGTGCGCCGAGCCGTCGCGCCGCCAGACCCGCCAGGCGGTGCGCGGTTCGGGGGCGGCGGCCACCGTCAGCAGCGCGGTCAGCCGCGCGCCGGGCCAGCCCGCCACGTCGTCCAGCCGCGCCGAGGCCCAGCCGAACCGGGCGTAGCGGGGCGAGCGGTGACCGACCATCGCGTCCAGGGTGTTCACCGCGCGGAACGCCAGCAGGCCCGGGGTGCCCGCGAGGCCGCCCCAGACCAGGGCGTTGACCACGGCGTCGGCGGTGTTCTCGGCCACCGACTCGACGACCGCGCGGGCCAGCTGCTGCTCGTCCAGCGCGCTCGGGTCGCGTCCGCACAGGTGCGGCAGCCGCTCCCGGGCCGCCGTCAGGTGGCCGGCCGCCAGCGAACGGCCGATGGTGCGGGCCTCCCGGGTCAGCGAGGTGCCGCCGAGCACCGTCCAGGTCGCGGCGGCGGCGAGGGCGGCCCGGGCGGGCGGGCGGCGGGCCAGCAGCCGGTCGGCGGCGAGGGCGCCGGCCGCGACGGTGCCCACGGCCAGGGCGGTGAAGGCGGTGCCGACGCCGCGGTGGTCGCGCCAGAGCAGGCGTTCCAGCCGGGCGGCGGCGGTGCCGAAGCCGGCCACCGGGTGGCCGCGGCGCGGGTCGGCGAACCGGGCGTCGGCCAGGTACCCGGCCACCGCGCCGGCGCCGAAGGCGGCGGCCCGGGTCAACGGGCGCACGGCAGGGCGCAGCATCGCGTGCGTGTCCTCACTCAGGGTCCGCGCCCTGGATCGACGAACCGGCGGCGAGAGTCTCCTGGCTTCCGGGTCGAACGCACCTCCCGGGCCTTCCAGCGGCTTCTGACGGCCCGCCGTGGCGTGTTCCGGTCGTGCTCCCCGGTGACAGTGGCGGGACCGCGCCGGACTCGCACCGGCTTCCTCTGCATGCCTCCGTATTGGCTGAAGGATCCCATCACGGGCCCGAACCGGGAGTCAACCGAGGTCGTCGGGGGTGTTGGTCACACGCCGGGCCGCCCCGCCGCAGCCATGTGATTTTCCTCCCGGAACTACCCGTACGGCCGTGTCCTGCTGGCCTCCCCCCGCCCGCGCGAGTGGACTGAGGGTGGGTCGGGACAGCGAGACCGGAGACCGAGCCAGACACCGAGCACCGGGGAGCGAGTATGCGTTGGGGAATCGCGGCCACCGTGGCGGCCGCCGCCGTCGGCACCGGGGCCGCCGTCCTGGTGATCGGCCGCCGGGCGTCCGAGCGGATGGTCCGCCCGGCCGGGGCCGCCCGCGTCCGGACCGGCCCGGTGCTCGTCCAGGCCCTCGGCGCGGGGCGGGTCACCTTCACCCGCACGCCGGTGAGCGAGCGCCCCGGCCGCTGGGCCGTCGAGTGGGGCGAGGACGGTCACGCGGTCGTCGAGGAGGTCCTGCACAGTGACGAGAAGGGGGTCACCCGCCGGCTGGTGCGCGCGGACCGGGGCACCCTCGCCCCCGGCACCGAGGTCCGCTTCACCCCCCGGGTCCACCTCGGCGACCCGGGCCGGGCGCTCGGGCTGCCGTTCGCCGAGACCGCCGTCGAGGGCGAACTCGGCGCGATGCCCGCGTGGCGGCTGGACGGCAAGCGCGGCACCTGGGTGGTCCTGGTGCACGGCCCGGACGCCGACCGGACCCAGGCCCTGCCCGTCCTCCCCGAGCTGCAGCGCCTCGGCCTGCCCGCCCTGGTCGTCACCTACCGCGGTGACGCCGGCGCCCCGGCCTCCCCGGACGGCCTCGGCCACTTCGGCGAGACCGAGTGGCGGGACGTCGAGGCGGCGGTGCGCACCGCCCTGGACGCCGGCGCGGGCCGGGTGGTGCTCCACGGCTGGTCGCTCGGCGCCACGATGGCCCTGCAGACCGCCGCCCGCTCGGACCTCGCCCCCTCGATCAGCAGCCTGGTCCTGGACTCGCCGGTGCTGGACTGGCCGGCCACCGCCCGCCGGGACGCCGCCCGCTCCGGCTTCCGGGGCGCGGCCGCCGAACTGGGCGCGCTCGCGGCGCAGGGCCGCACCGGCGTGGATCTGGCCGACTTCGCCCGCATCGCCGAGGGGACCGACCTGCGGGTGCCGACCCTGGTGCTGCACGGCCCGGACGACCCGGTGGCCCCGTTCGCGGCGGCCGAGCGCCTCGCCCGCCGCCGACCGGACGTGGTCAACCTCCAGGCCTTTCCCGGGGGTGATCACGCCGCGCTCTGGAACACCGCCCCCGACCGCTACGCCGAGACCCTGCGCCGCTGGCTCACTCCGTTCTGCTGAGCCGTTCCGATCCCCCCCTCGCGCGGAATTCCGCGGCGCACCCGTTCTTCGTGGCATGGACCCGCCACAAAGATCAGGCCAGTCGGTTTGGCCTCTGTTGCCCGATCTTGTCGAGCCCCCGCGCCCCCCGCCCGCCCCGCGCGGACAACCGGATGTGACAGATGGCCGGTACAAGGGGAAGACTGCTCGACGTGACGTCTCGGAATCCGCGCGACCGTGATGCCCCGCTCCCGCCGACGATCGGTACCGGTGCGACGGTGACCCGTCTCCCCGGAACGGCCCACCGCCCCGCCGGCGCCAGGCCGGGGGCCCCGGGCGTACCCCGCCGACGAGGCCCCGCCCCCGCACCCGGCCGTGGCCGGGTCCCCGTGCCGGAGGGCTTCCCCGCCCCCGCCGAACTCGCCCCGCTGGCCCGCCGCATGCTGGTCGACGCCGTCCGGATCGCCCGCTGGGCCGGCGAACTCGACGAGGTCGACAAGCGCGGCGAGCTGCTCCCCGACGACGCCCGCGCCGCCGGCCGCGCCCTCGCCATGACGGTGGGCGCCGCCGCCAAAGCGTGGGGCCAGGCCCTGCTGGTCGGCCTGGTCGAGGCCCGGGACGGCGGTGCCGGCCCCGGCTGGCGCCTGCACGCCTGGGAACACGACGACGAGGCGGTGGTCCGCGGCTGGTCGGCCCTGTTCGACGCCTGGACGCTGCTCGCCCCGGTGCCGCCCGCCGCCCTGCGCGGCGTCTTCGCGGTGCTCGCCGGGCAGGCCGTCGACCAGGCCCCGCAGCTGCTCTCCTTCCTCCACCTGGTGGACGGCCCGGTGGCCGACATCGAGCTGCTGGAGCTGCTCCGGCGCGGCCTGGACGAGCGCCGGGTCGGCGGCGGCGAGGGTGCCTTCGGCCTCTCGCCGGTCCCGCACGCGGCCTCCGCCGTCTCCGCCGTCCGCGGCACCTGCCGCGAGCCGCAGATCGACACCCCGGCCTCGCCCGCCGACGTCGCCGCCGTCCTGGACTGGATGCTGGACGGCCTGGCCGCCGTCGGCGCGCTGACCCGCCGGGACAACGCGGCCGAGCTCTCCCCGCTCGGGAACTGGGCGGTGCGGGCCAAGCTGGAGGAGATCTGCACCGTCGCGCAGACCGCCGCCGGCCACATCGAGCAGAGCGCGCTGGAGCTGCTGAGCGCCTGCGCCGACTACTCGCCCGGCCCGGCCCGCGCCGAGTACCGGGCCTGGCTGGCCGCCCGCCCGGCCGACCGGGCGGTGGCCGAGCTGCTGGAGACCGCGCAGGGCGAGGACGCACTGGTGCGCGGCCTGGCCTTCGAGGCGCTGCGGGTGGCCGGCGTGACCGCCGAGCAGGCCGTCCGGGCCGCCGTCGACGAGCCGGTGCTGCGCCCCTACGCGCTGCTCTGGCTGGCCGAGCGCTCGGACGAGGGGGTCTCCCCGGCCGACGTGCTGGGCGCGGAGGACGCCGCCTGGCTCTGGGTGGACACCGCCGCGGCGGTGCTCGACCACGGTGAGACGGAACTGCTCGTCGGCCACGTCGAGGGCGCCTCGGCCGGCGACCCGGTGCGGCTGTTCGCCCGGGCCCGGCAGTCCGGGCACCCGCGGGCGGCCTCGGTGCTGACCGCCGTCTCCGGCGTCCACCCCGACCCGGGCGTGGCCCGGGCGGCCCGCCGCTCGGCCTTCAGCGTCCACCGCGGCGGCGCGTAGCCGCGCGGCGCACCCGGTACGCGGCGCACCCGGCATGCGGAAGGGCCCGGCTCCCCTCGGGGAGCCGGGCCCTTCCGCCGTGTCCTGCGGCCGTCAGCCGATCCGCGACTCCGCGCGGCGCGCCCGGACGTCGCCGACCTTCTGCCCCACCTTGCGGCGGATGACCAGCAGCGGCGCCATCGCGGCGAGCGCGATCTGCGCGAACGCGCCGATGTGCAGCAGGTTGTCGCCGCCCGGCAGACCGGTCGCCCAGGCCGCCAGGCAGCCGATCGAGACGACGATCCAGCAGAGCGTCGCGGTGGCCAGCAGCCCCTGCGGCTTCGGGTACTCGATCCGGCTGACCATCAGGTACGCCGCGCCGAAGATGGCGACCAGGCCGGGAAGGAACGGCGGGTCGAGCAGCACGATGGCGATCACCGTCATCGCGCCCATCGGGCAGGGCATGCCCTGGAACACCCCGGGCCGCATCTTCACGGCGGAGAAGCGGGCGAGCCGCAGCACCACCGCCAGCAGCACGGTCAGCGCGATCAGCGCGGAGAGCCGGCTGTTGGAGCCCGGCGAGACCATGCCCCAGACCGCCACGAAGTAGGCCGGGGCGATGCCGAAGCTGATCAGGTCGGCGAGGTTGTCGAGCTCGGCGCCGAGCGCGGAGGAGCGCAGCTTGCGCGCCACCAGCCCGTCGAACAGGTCGCACATCGAGCCGATCAGCAGCAGCGTGACCGCGGTGGCGGCGCTGTGCTTGTCCGGCGCGGCGTCCGGGTTGGTGATGTGCGGGACGAGCACCCCGGTGGTGATCGAGTAGATCGCCAGGAAGCCGCAGACGGCGTTCCCGAGGGTGAGGAAGTCCGCGGTGGACAGGTGCTGCGGCGAGCGCGGCGCGCGCAGCTCGCGGTCGCGGGCCCAGCGGCGGCGGCGCAGGGCCGTCTCCTCGTCGTCCAGGCCGACGATCGTCTCAGGATCAGTCACGGTCAAGGCGTGTCACCCCGGCGGTGGTCTTCTGGCCGACCTCGACGCCGACCTCGACGCCGGCCGGCAGGTAGGTGTCGACCCGGGACCCGAACCGGATCAGACCGATCCGCTCGCCCTGTTCGACCTTGGTACCGGCGTCCACGTACGGCACGATGCGGCGCGCCACGGCACCCGCGATCTGCACCATCTCGATGTCGCCGAGCTCGGTGTCGAAGTGCCAGACGACCCGCTCGTTCTGGTCGCTGTCCTTGTTGAACGCGGGCACGAAGCCACCGGGCACGTGCTCGACGGAGGTCACCGTGCCGGGCAGCGGGGCCCGGTTCACGTGGACGTTGAGCGGGCTCATGAAGATCGCCACGCGGGTCCGGCCGTCCGGCCACGCGTCGATGCTCTGGACCACGCCGTCGGCGGGGGAGATCACTCTGCCCGTGCCGATCTCACGCTCGGGGTCGCGGAAGAACCACAGCATGCCGGCGCCGAGCGCACAGGCGGGTACCGCCGCCAGGGCCCACGTGCCGCTGCGCCGGGTGAGGGCGGTGGTCACGGCGGCCGTGGCGAGGGTGGGGACGAACCAGGGGGTGGCTCCGCGCGCGATGGTCACGCGGGGCCGACGACCGGCCGTCGTGGCTGCGAGGGCATCGCGGTCCGTGACGGAGGTGTGAGGGGACGGGCTGATGGGCATCGAAGACCTTTGTCGCGGGGGATCATGGCCGCTGGACGGGGGCCACCGCGGGATCGGGTAAGAGAGGGACGTCTGCTGTCCCGGTGGATGCTATCGGGACCAGCCGGTGGGTGGGCAACCCGCCTGCTCGTCATGTGACCTGGCGGAGGCGCAGCAGCGCCCCTTCCCTACGACCGTAGCTGGCCCCGCTCCGGTTCCCAAGGGACCGGGCGAAGCTGGTGACTCATGTCTCAACCGTGCCCGGCGGGCCGGTGCGGGGCTGCCCGGGGGGCACGTGCGGGGGACGCGGCGAGGGCATGCCGAAGCGGCCACAGGGCGTGTGACAGCAGCTGTACGCCCTGTGGCCGCTCCGGTGGGCCGTGCCGGACCCGGGGCGGACCAGGCCAACCGGGCGGGGGCACGGCGGGTGCCGGGACGGGCCCGCACGCCCGTCGTCCGGCGGCTCTCCGGGCCCGCGGATCACTCCGCGATGCGGTACTCCTCCAGCAGCCGGCGCCCGACGATCATCTTCTGGATCTCCGCAGTACCTTCACCGATCAGCAGCATCGGGGCCTCCCGGTAGAGCCGCTCGATCTCGTACTCCTTGGAGAAGCCGTAGCCGCCGTGGATGCGGAAGGCGTCCTCGACGACCTCCTTGCAGTACTCGGAGGCCAGGTACTTGGCCATGCCCGCCTCCAGGTCGTTGCGCTCGCCGCCGTCCTTCTTGCGGGCGGCCATGACCATCATCTGGTGGGCGGCCTCGACCTTGGTGGCCATCTCGGCCAGCTTGAACTGGATCGCCTGGTGTTCGGCGATCCTCTTGCCGAAGGTGGTGCGCTGCTGGGCGTAGGCGATGCCCAGCTCGAAGGCCCGGCGGGCGACGCCGCAGCCGCGCGCGGCCACGTTGACCCGGCCGACCTCGACGCCGTCCATCATCTGGTAGAAGCCGCGGCCGGGGACCCCGCCGAGGATCCGGTCGGCCGGGACGCGGACGTCCTGGAGGACCAGCTCGGTGGTGTCGACGCCCTTGTAGCCCATCTTCTCGATCTTGCCGGGCACGGTGAGGCCGGGGACGGCCGGGTTCGGCCCGAAGCCCGGCGTCTTCTCGATCAGGAAGGTGGTCATGTTCTTGTAGGGGGTGGAGCCGCCCTCGTCGGTCTTGCACAGCACCGCGACCAGGGTGGAGGTGCCGCCGTTGGTCAGCCACATCTTCTGGCCGTTGAGGACGTAGAACTCCCCGTCCTCGCCGTCCCGGACGCCCTTGGTGGTGATCGCGGCGACGTCGGAGCCGAGGCCGGGCTCGGACATCGAGAAGGCGCCGCGGATCTCGCCGGCCGCCATCCTCGGGAGGAAGTACTCCTTCTGCTCCGGGGTGCCGTGGGCGTTGATCATGTGCGCCACGATGAAGTGGGTGTTGACGATGCCGGAGACGGACATCCAGCCGCGGGCGATCTCCTCCACCACCAGGGCGTAGGTGAGCAGCGACTCGCCGAGGCCGCCGTACTCCTCGGGGATGGTCAGGCCGAAGAGGCCGAGCTGCTTCATGCCCTCGACGATCGCGGCCGGGTACTCGTCCTTGTGCTCCAGCTCGGTCGCGACCGGGATGATCTCCTTGTCGACGAACTCGCGCACGGTGGCGAGGATGTCCCGCTGGATCTCGGTGAGGCCGTCGGTCTGTGCGAGGCGTCCCATCGTGCGGCTCCTGTCATGCCTGAGGGAAAAGAGGAGTGTGGGGGGGTGGGGAGTGGACGGGGGCTCCGCGGGCGTGGCTTCCGCGGAGCCCCCGTGAACCGGGTGGGGGCGCGGCCGATGACGGCGGCCGGCCCGTCCGGGGCTCGGGGGGGGGGATCCGGGCTCAGCCGAGGGGGGTGGGACGGCCGGGCTGCTCGCCGCCGCGCGCCTCGGTGTACGTCGCGGTCGGCACCATCACCTTGCGGCGGAAGAGGCAGACGACCGTGCCGTCCTGCTTGTAGCCCTTGGTCTCGACGTACACGATGCCGCGGTCGTCCTTGGACCTGGACGGCCACTTGTCGAGCACGGTGGTCTCGCCGTAGATCGTGTCGCCGTGGAAGGTCGGCGCGACGTGCCGCAGCGACTCGATCTCCAGGTTGGCGATCGCCTTGCCGGAGACGTCCGGGACGGACATGCCGAGCAGCAGCGAGTAGACGTAGTTGCCCACCACCACGTTGCGGCCGAAGTCGGTGGTCCGCTCCGCGTAGTTGCTGTCCAGGTGGAGCGGGTGGTGGTTCATGGTGAGGAGGCAGAAGAGGTGGTCGTCGTACTCGGTGACCGTCTTGCCGGGCCAGTGCTTGTACACCGCGCCGACCTCGAACTCCTCGTAGGTGCGTCCGAACTGCATGGGTCAGTGCTCCTTGGGGTCGGCGTTCTCAGGCCTGCGGGGGCTCGAACGCGGAGGTGCGCCGCAGGCCCGCGGCGCGGCCCTTGCCGGAGATGACCAGCGCCATCTTGCGGCTGGCCTCGTCGATCATCTCGTCGCCGAGCATCGCCGAGCCCTTGAAGCCGCCGGCCTCGGAGGTGCACCAGTCGTAGGCGTCGAGGATCAGCTCGGCGTGGTCGTAGTCCTCCTGGGAGGGCGAGAAGATCTCGTTGGCGGCGGCGACCTGGTCCGGGTGGAGCACCCACTTGCCGTCGAAGCCCAGCGCGGCGGCGCGCCCGGCCACCTCGCGGTAGCCCTCCTGGTTGCGGATCTGGAGGTAGGGGCCGTCGATCGCCTGGAGGTCGTGGGCGCGGGCGGCCATCAGGATGCGCATCAGGATGTAGTGGTAGGCGTCGGCCGGGTAGCCGGGCGGCTGCTCGCCGACCACCAGCGACTTCATGTTGATCGAGGCCATGAAGTCGGCCGGGCCGAAGATGATGGTCTCCAGCCGGGGCGAGGCCTGGGCGATGGCGTCGACGTTGATCAGGCCCTTGGCGTTCTCGATCTGCGCCTCGATGCCGATCCGGCCGACCTCGAAGCCCATGGTCTTCTCGATCTGGGTGAGCAGCAGGTCGAGCGCCTTCACCTGCTCGGCGTCCTGGACCTTGGGCAGCATGATGCAGTCGAGGTTCGGGCCGGCGCCCTCCACGACGGTGATCACGTCGCGGTAGGTCCAGTGGGTGGTCCAGTCGTTGACCCGGACGACGCGGGTCTTGCCGCCCCAGTCGCCGTTGTTCAGCGCGTCGACGATGCTGTGCCGGGCGCTCTCCTTGACCAGCGGGGCGCAGGCGTCCTCCAGGTCCAGGAAGACCTGGTCGGCGGGCAGGCCCTGGGCCTTCTCCAGGAAGCGCGGGTTGCTGCCGGGCACGGCCAGGCAGGAGCGGCGCGGGCGCAGGCGGTTCGTCGTCATCAGAGGGTGGTCCTTCCGGGGGTCAGCTGGTCGTGGCGGCCGGGGCGGGCGTCCAGGGCTGGAGCCTGTTGGCCAGCCGGATCTCGTCCACGATCCGGCCGATGATGGTCGTGATGCCGAAGTCCTTCGGGGTGAACACGGCGGCGACGCCGGCGGCCTTGAGGGCCTCGCCGTCCGCTGCCGGGATGATGCCACCCACGATCACCGGGACATCCTCCACCCCGGCCCGGCGCAGCCGGTGCAGCACGTCCGGGACCAGCTCGGAGTGGGCGCCGGAGAGGATCGACAGGCCCACGCAGTGGACGTCCTCGGCGACGGCGGCCGAGACGATCTGCTCGGGGGTGAGCCGGATGCCCTGGTAGACCACCTCGAACCCGGCGTCGCGGGCCCGGACGGCGATCTGCTCGGCGCCGTTGGAGTGCCCGTCGAGGCCGGGCTTGCCGACCAGCAGCCGCAGCTTGCCGGTGCCCAGCTCGGCGGCGGTCGCGGCGACGGCCTCGCGGACCGCGGCCAGCTCGCCGCCGGGCTCGGCGGCGACCGCGACCGGGGCGCCGCCGACGCCGGTGGGGGCGCGGTACTCGCCGAACACCTCGCGCAGGGCGAAGGCCCACTCGCCGGTGGTGACCCCGGCGCGGGCGCAGGCCAGGGTGGCCGGCACGAGGTTCTCGTCGGTCGCGGCGACCTTCTTGAGCCGCTCCAGGGCGGCCAGCGCGGCGGTCTCGTCGCGCCGGCCGCGCCAGGCCTCCAGGGCGGCCAGCACGGACTGCTCGGAGGCCGGGTCGACGACCATGATCGCGGTGTCGAGGTCGGCCGTCAGCGGGCTCTCCTCGGTGGTGTCGAAGCAGTTCACCCCGATGATGCGGTCCTCGCCGGACTCGATCCGGGCCCGCCGGGCGGCGTGCGAGGCGACCAGGGCGGCCTTCAGGTAGCCGGACTCCACGGCCGGGATGACCCCGCCCATCCCCAGCACCTTGGCGATCTCCGCCTCGGCGCCGGCCAGCAGCTCGGCGGTCTTGGCCTCGACCACCTCGGAGCCGTTGAAGATGTCGTCGTACTCCAGCAGGTCGGACTCGAAGGCCAGCACCTGCTGGATCCGCAGCGACCACTGCTGGTCCCACGGGCGCGGCAGGCCGAGCGCCTCGTTCCACGCGGGCAGCTGCACGGCGCGGGCGCGGGCGTCCTTGGAGAGGGTGACGGCGAGCATCTCCAGCACGATCCGCTGGACGTTGTTCTCCGGCTGCGCCTCGGTCAGGCCGAGCGAGTTGACCTGCACGCCGTAGCGGAACCGCCGCTGCCTGGGGTCCTCGATCCCGTACCGCTCACGGGTGATCCTCTCCCAGAGCCGGCCGAAGGCCCGCATCTTGCACATCTCCTCGACGAAGCGCACCCCGGCGTTGACGAAGAAGGAGATCCGGGCGACGACCTCGCCCATCCGCTCGGCCGGCACCTGGCCGGAGTCGCGGACGGCGTCCAGCACCTCGATCGCCGTGCACATCGCGAAGGCGATCTCCTGGACCGGGGTGGCCCCGGCCTCCTGGAGGTGGTAGCTGCAGATGTTGATCGGGTTCCACTTCGGGATGTTCCCGACCGTGTAGGCGATCATGTCGGTGATCAGGCGCACCGAGGGGCCGGGCGGGAAGACGTGCGTCCCGCGCGAGAGGTACTCCTTGACGATGTCGTTCTGGGTGGTGCCGGTGAGCTTGGCGATGTCGGCGCCCTGCTCCTCGGCGACCACCTGGTAGAGCGCCAGCAGCCACATCGCGGTGGCGTTGATGGTCATCGAGGTGTTGGTCCGTTCGAGCGGGATGCCGTCGAACAGGGTCCGCATGTCGCCGACGTGGCCGACCGGCACGCCGACCCGGCCGACCTCGCCGCGGGCGAGGACGTGGTCGGAGTCGTAGCCGGTCTGGGTCGGCAGGTCGAACGCCACCGAGAGACCGGTCTGGCCCTTGGCCAGGTTCCGCCGGTACAGCGCGTTGGAGTCCTCGGCGGTGGAGTGCCCGGCGTAGGTGCGCATCAGCCAGGGACGGTCACGCTTCTGATCACTCATCAGGGTGTCCTCAGATGTCTCGGCCGGGCCGAACGGTCCGCTCGTCGAACTCGCGGAACAGGTTGATGGCCGGCAGGTGCCGGGCGCGCAGCTCGGCGTCGCGCACGCCCAGGCCCTCCTCGGGGGCCAGGCAGAGCACGCCGACCTTGCCCTGGTGCTTGTTGTGGTGCACGTCGAGGGCCGCCTGCCCGGTCTGCTCCAGCGGGTACACCTTGGAGACGGTCGGGTGGATCTTCCCCTTGGCGATCAGCCGGTTGGCCTCCCAGGCCTCGCGGTAGTTGGCGAAGTGCGAGCCGACGATCCGCTTCAGCGACATCCACAGGTAGCGGTTGTCGTACTGGTGCATGAAGCCGGAGGTGGAGGCGCAGGTGACGATGGTGCCGCCCTTGCGGGTGACGTAGACGCTCGCGCCGAAGGTCTCCCGGCCCGGGTGCTCGAAGACGATGTCGACGTCCTCGCCGCCGGTCAGCTCGCGGATCCGGCCGCCGAGCCGCTTCCACTCGCGCGGGTCCTGGGTCTGCTCGTCCTTCCAGAACCGGTAGCCCTCGGCGGAGCGGTCGATGATCGCCTCGGCGCCCATCGCCCGGCAGATGTCGGCCTTCTGCGGGCTGGAGACGACGCAGATCGGGGTGGCGCCGCCGGCCAGCGCGTACTGGGTGGCGTAGGAGCCGAGGCCGCCGCTGGCGCCCCAGATCAGCACGTTGTCGCCCTGCTTCATGCCGGCGCCGTTGCGCGAGACCAGCTGGCGGTAGGCGGTGGAGTTGACCAGGCCGGGGGAGGCGGCCTCCTCCCAGGTCAGGTGGGCGGGCTTGGGCATCAGCTGGTTGGTCTTCACCAGGGCCAGCTGGGCGAGTCCGCCGAAGTTGGTCTCGAAGCCCCAGATCCGCTGCTCCGGGTCCATCATCGTGTCGTCGTGGCCGTCGGAGGACTCCAGCTCGACGGAGAGGCAGTGCGCGACCACCTCGTCGCCCGGCTTCCAGGCGTTGACCCCGGCGCCGGTGCGCAGCACCACGCCGGCGAGGTCGGAGCCGACGACGTGGTACGGCAGGTCGTGGCGCCTGGTGAGCGGGGAGAGCCGGCCGTAGCGCTCCAGGAAGCCGAAGGTGGAGACCGGCTCGAAGATCGAGCTCCACACGGTGTTGTAGTTCACGGCGCTCGCCATCACGGCGACCAGGGCCTCGCCCGGGCCCAGTTCGGGCAGCGGGACCTCGTCGAGGTGGAGGGACTCGCGGGGGTCCTTGTCGCGGCTGGCGAGGCCCGCGAACATCTGCTCCTCGTCCTTGTGGAGCGTCACCGCCCGGTAGGACTCCGGCAGCTTGACGTTGGCGAAGTCCGCCGCGGTGCTGTCGGGGCTGAGGATCGCGTCGAGGATTTCCTTCATGGCTGCCTCCGAAGGCGTACCTGTGTGAGGGCACAGGGCGTCTGGGGGAGCCGGGAGCGGACACCGGCTTCGCTGAACGTGGTGGTGGGTGGGTGGCTGGTGGGCCTGGCGCTGCAGTGGTTCGCTCCCGGGGTTGGGGGAGCGCCGGTACGACGGCGCGCCGAGGTGGGAGCCGCGGCGCCGCGACTGGTGGGTAACAAGGTAGTGGCACCCTGTGCCACTCGTAAAGACACGGCGTGCCAGCAATTCCGGCCGGTCGCGACCCCCTCGGCGGGGCCGCCGGCGGGCATGGCGAGGGCCCGTGCCGGTCTCCCGGCACGGGCCCAGAAAACTGCCTTGACCTGCTAAAAGGCTTGCCCTCAGGCCTGCTTGGCGCCCTCCAGGGCGGCCCGCACGGCATCCACCACGACGTCCAGCGGGGCGTCCGTCCGGGCGACTGTGATGAGCACCTCACCTCCGGGGCTGGCACTCAGTGCGCTCGCCGTCGCGGGCTCCGCCTCCGTCCCACTGGCACCCGGTGCCACCAGGGCACCGCGCCGCCGCGGGCCCGGCGCGCCGGACGCCCAGAAGGTCCGCCGGATCACCTCGAAGGAGTGGTCCAGCTGCTCCTCGACGTCGCCCCGCCCGCCGGCCCGCAGCCAGCGCCGCAGCACGTGGTTGTGGGCCGCGACCACGGCCGCCGCCGACACCTCGGCCAGCATCGAGTCGTCCTCGCCGGCACGCTGCCAGCCCGAGGGGATCTCCCCGGCGGTGTCGAAGCGGCCCAGCAGGTAGCGGGTGAACAGCCGCTCGTAGCGGGCCACCACGGCGATCTCCCGCTCGCGCAGCGCCGGCACCTGACGGATCAGCTGGTAGCGGGCCACCGAGACCCCGGGCGTGGAGGCGTACATCCGGAGCACCTCCTTGATGCCCCGGCAGACCACGTCCAGCGGGTGCTCCTCCGGCTCGGCGCTGGCCAGCAGGTCGGCCACCCGGACCAGGGTGTCGTCGTGGTCCGGGAAGATCGCCTCCTCCTTGGACCGGAAGTACCGGAAGAAGGTCCGCCGGGCCACCCCGGCGGCCGCCGCGATCTGGTCGACCGTGGTCTCCTCGTAGCCCTGCGAGGCGAACAGCTCCATGGCGGCCGTGGCCAGGTCCTGGCGCATCTGCTGGCGCTGCGCCGCGGCCCGCCGGCCGCCCGGCCCCCCGTCCTGGCCGGTCACGGCCGGCCGGCCGTCGCGCGCCGGGGCGGATTGCTGCGGGGAGACTGACTGAACCCGATCCATGCCCGGAACGCTACACGCCCCCGGCGGCGCGCCCGGCGGCCTTCCCCGGCGCACCGGGGCGACCGGGCCGCTCACCGCGGGCCGGGGCCAGTGCGCCGAGACCGCGCCCGGTCCCCAGCCGGCCCGCTCCGGGTGGGACGGCGGCCGGCCGGGCTGTCCCCCGTGGGGCGGCGGGGCGGTCATCGGCGGGCGTGGTCGCGGAAGCCGCGGCCGGTCTTGCGGCCCAGGCAGCCGGCCGCCACCAGGTGCTCCAGCAGCGGCGCCGCCGCCAGGCCCGGCTCCCGGAACTCCTGGTGCAGCACCTGCTCGATGGTCAGCGAGACGTCCAGGCCCACCACGTCCAGCAGCTCGAAGGGGCCCATCGGGTACCCGCAGCCGAGCTTCATCGCGGTGTCGATGTCGTCCACCGTCGCGTAGTGCTCCTGGAGCATCCGCACCGCGTCGTTCAGGTAGGGGAAGAGCAGCGCGTTGACGATGAACCCGGCACGGTCCCCGCACTCCACCGGGTGCTTGCGGACCTTCGCGCACAGCTCCAGCACGGTCGCGGTGACGTCCGGCGCGGTGAGCACCGTGGAGACCACCTCGACCAGCCGCATCGCCGGCGCCGGGTTGAAGAAGTGCATGCCGACGACGTCCTGCGGCCGCGAGGTCGCCGAGGCGCAGCTGATCACCGGCAGCGAGGAGGTGGTGGTGGCCAGCACCGCGCCCGGCTTGACCACCGCGTCCAGGGCGGCGAAGAGCTCGCGCTTGACCGCGAGGTCCTCGGCGACCGCCTCGACCACCAGGTCCACGTCGGCCAGCGCGTCGTACCGGCCGACCGGCGTGACCAGCGCCAGCGCGGCGTCCCGCTGCTCCCCGGTCAGCCGGCCCCTGGTCACCGAGCGCTCCAGCGACTTCGCCAGCTGCGCCTTGGCCCGCTCCGCCTTCTCCTGGCTGCGGGCGGCCAGCAGCACCGGGAAGCCGGCCTTGGCGAAGACCTCGACGATGCCGGTGGCCATGGTGCCCGAGCCGCAGACGCCGATGCCGCGCACCTCGCGGCCGGGGACCTCCGGCTCCGCCGGGCCGGTGGCGGCGTCGACGGCCTTCGAGGAGCCGGGCGCCTCGTAGGTGTAGAAGCCGCGGCCGCTCTTGCGGCCCAGCAGCCCGGCCGCGACCAGCTGGCCGAGGATCGGCGCCGGCGCGTGCAGCCGGTCCCTCGACTGCTCGTACATCGCCTCCAGGACGGTGCGGGCGGTGTCCACGCCGATCAGGTCGAGCAGCGCGAGGGGGCCCATCGGCAGGCCGCAGCCCAGCCGCATCGCGGCATCGATGTCCTCCCGGGTGGCGTACCTGGACTCGTACATCGCGGCGGCCTGGTTGAGGTACGCGAAGAGCAGGCCGTTGACCACGAAGCCGGCCCGGTCGCCGGCCGCCACCGGCTCCTTGCCGAGGTCCCGGGCGAAGGCCGCGGCGTCCTCGGCCACCTGCGGGTCGGTGAGCACGGTGCGCACCACCTCGACCAGCTTCATGGTGTGCACGGGGTTGAAGAAGTGCAGGCCGAGGACCCGGTCCGGGCGGGCGGTGGCGGCGGCGATCCGGGTCACCGACAGCGCGGTGGTGCCGGTGGCCAGCACGGTGGTGGCCGGGCAGATCCGGTCCAGCTCGGCGAAGACCTCCCGCTTCGGCTCCAGCCGCTCGGGCACCTCCTCGATCACCAGGTCCGCCCCGGCGGCGGCGGCCAGCGCGTGGCCGACGGAGATCCGGGCCAGCAGGTCGGCCCGCTCCCCGGCGGTGAGCCGTTCGCGGGCCACCGCGTGCGCGGTCGCCTCCTCGATCCGGGCCAGGGCCCGGGCGGCCGAGGCCTCGTCGGCCTCGATGCCGATCACCCGGCGGCCGCTCCTGGCGACGGCGACCGCGACGCCGGCGCCCATCGTGCCGAGCCCGACCACGGCGACCGTGGGGAAGGGACGCTTCATCTGTCCTGACTCCTTGTCATGGAGGGCCCGCGCGCGCTCCGGAGGGCGCGCCCCCGGAGGAGGGTCCGCGCGCGGGGCGGGGGATGACGATTGCGGCCACCGCGCCGCCGCCGGTCCGCTCCGGCGGTGCTGCGGGTGTGCCGTGGTACTCAGGCGCTCGACACGGGAGACGGCTCTGAACACAGAGGAGAGAAGTCCCGGCTGCGGCCGCGGTCCGCGGCACCCGCCGGTGAACGAACGCACCGCCACGCGCCGCCCGCTCCGCGCGAGTCCCGCACGGCGGACGGCGCCCCCGTCGGTGCGGCTCCCGAAGCCCGACGGTGGTGCGTGCCGACACTGTAGCGAAGCTACTCGCCGGTAGGAAGGGGGGCGGTGGGCCGGATTTCCACGGCTCGCGGCGGGCGATCACCCGTGCGGGTGAGGGCGGTGGACGGACGTCCGTTCGGACCACCCGATAGGGGAGTTACGCGCCCCCGCGGCGCTGGGCAGCATGGGGGCATGACCACTGGAGCCGTTGCCACGGACCGTCCCGAGCCCACCCCCGGGTCCGTCCCCGGGGCGGGCGGGCACGCCGAGGACGGCGCCGTGCCGCCGCCCCGGGCCGACCGGGCCGAGCGCGGCGAGCGGGCCCAGGCGGCGGTCGACCGGCTGCGCACCGCCGGGGTCGAGGCGGTCGCCGTGACCTGGGTGGACAACGCCGGCATCGCCCGGGTCAAGGCGGTGCCGCTCGGCGGCCTGGTGCACGCCGCCCAGTGGGGCATCGGCACGGCCCCCTGCTTCGACGTCTTCCTCGCCGACGACACCGTCGTCACCAGCCCGCTCATCGGCGGCCCCACCGGGGACCTGCGGCTCTACCCCGACGTCGAGCGGATCGTCCCGCTCGCCGCCCAGCCCGGCTGGGCCTGGGCGCCGGGGGACCGCTACACCCAGGGCGGCGCCCCGCACCCGGGCTGCCAGCGGCTCTTCGCCCGCCGCGCGGTCGCGGCCGCCGCCGAACGCGGGCTGACCCTGAAGGCCGGCATCGAGATCGAGTGGGTGGCCGCGCTGGCCGGCCCGCCCGGGGAGGAGCCCCGCTACCCGACGGCCGGCCCGGCCTACGGCATGCAGCGGGTCACCGAGCTCTCCGACTACCTGCGCGACGTGCTGCACGCCCTCGGCGAGCAGGGCCTGACCGTGCTCCAGATCCACCCCGAGTACGCGGCCGGGCAGTTCGAGGTCTCGGTCGCCCCCGAGGGTCCGGTCGAGGCCGCCGACACCTCCGTGCTGGTCCGGCACACCGTGCGCGCCGTCTCCGCCCGGCACGGCCTGCGGGTCTCCTTCGCCCCGGCGGTCGAGGCCGGCGGGGTCGGCAACGGCGGCCACCTCCACCTCAGCCTCTGGCGGGACGGCCACAACCTCGCCCACGGCGGCCCCGGCCCGCACGGCCTCACCGCCGAGGCCGAGGGCTTCCTCGCCGGGGTGCTCGGCGCGCTGCCCGAACTGCTGGTGCTCGGCTGCTCCAGCCCGGCCGGCTACCTGCGGCTGGTCCCCTCGCACTGGGCCGGCGCCTACCAGTGCTGGGGCCTGGAGAACCGGGAGGCCGCGCTGCGCCTGGTCACCGGCTCCACCGGCGAGCGCGCCTCCGCCGCCAACGCCGAGATCAAGTGCTTCGACGCCACCGCCAACCCCTACCTGGCGGTCGGCGGGGTGCTCGCCGCCGGTCTCGCCGGGCTGGACCAACGCCTCGCGCTGCCGCCGGAGTTCACCGGCGACCCGGCGCAGGCCGCCCCCGGCACCGTCCCCCGGCTGCCCACCGGCCCGGGCGAGGCGCTCGCCGCCTACCGCGCCTCCGCCCTGCTGCGCGAGGCACTCGGCGAGCCGCTCCACGGCGCCGTGCTCGCCGTCCGCGAGGCCGAGAGCGAGCAGTACGCCACCGCCACCCCCGAGGAGCTGGCCGCCGCCACCCGCTGGCGGTACTAGGAGACCTCCCGGCGCCCCCGCGCCGGCCGGTCGCCACGGCCACGGCGTGCCGGGGGCCGGGCTCGCCGGCGCTGCCCCGGCGGGGTCGCTCGCCGGGTCCGTCCGGCCGCCCGCGGCCGATGCCGGGCGACTGTACGCGCTCTGACCGTCCGCCGCCCCCGCTTGGCGGCGATCCGCCACTGGCCGTTTCCGGCCGCCCCGGACGCCTGTTCCGCCCTCGGCCCGGCTGACTAGGGTGTGCCTTCCGGCGAGCTGTGCCCTCACGGCCGCCGGGCGACCCCTCCTGCCCAGCAGAAGCGGAGTCATACCTTCCGCCAGTGGCCGACTTGTGGCGATTAGATGACTACCTCTTGCGGATTGCAACACTTGTTCACTAACGTCCCGATCATTCCAAGTGCACCTGCCAACCGCAGCTGCTGCATGACGACTCGGGAGGGCCAACCCCTATGAGTGTTCCTCGGATCAGCCGGACCCGGTATGCGGCGGTGGGCCTCGTCCTCGCCACCGCCGGCGCCCTCGCGCTGCCGTCCGGCACCGCCGTCGCCGCCTCCGGGTCGGAGTCGACGACCGGTCCGCTGCTCAGCTACGTCGTCAACACCAAGGCCAACCACGGTCAGGTGCAGAAGGTCGAGAAGGCGATCACGACCCTCGGCGGCACCGTCGTGTACTCGTACGAGCAGATCGGCGTGGTGATCGCCCGCTCGAACGACACCCAGTTCGCCGCCAAGCTGCGGCAGGCCAAGGGCGTCGAGTCGGTCGGCGCCAGCCGCACCAAGGGCATCACCGCCTCCGAGGACCGCGTCGCCGAGGTCGCCGCCGCTCCGGCCGGCACCGCCGCCGCGGGCGAGGAGCCCCTGTGGGCCAACCAGTGGGACATGCGCCAGATCGGCGTGGACAAGGCCCACAAGCTGTCCCTGGGCAGCAACAAGGTCACCGTCGGCGTGCTGGACTCCGGCATCGACGGCACCCACGAGGACCTCGCCGCCAACATCGACGCCTCGCAGTCGGTCTCCTGCATCGACGGCGGCAAGCCGAACACCGCCTGGGAGGCCTGGCAGCCGGGCGTCGACGGCGACCACGGCACCCACGTGGCCGGCACCATCGCCGCCGCCAAGAACGGCAAGGGCATCGAGGGCATCGCCCCGAACGTCAAGCTCGCCGCGGTGAAGGTCGTCGACGACGGCGGCTTCATCTACCCGGAGTACGCCATCTGCGGCTTCGTCTGGGCCGGTGAGCACAAGTTCAAGGTCACGAACAACAGCTACTTCGTCGACCCGTGGATGTTCAACTGCCAGAACGACGCCGACCAGGCGGCGATCACCACCGCCGTCCGCCGCGCCGTCGAGTTCTCGCAGCGCAAGGGCGTCCTCAACGTCGCCGCCGCGGGCAACGAGAACATCGACCTGGCCCACAAGACCAAGGACGTCGCCAGCCCGGACGACACCACCCCGGCCGAGCGCCCGATCACCCAGGACTGCCTGAACCTGCCGACCGAGCTGGACGGCGTCGTGGCGGTCTCCTCGGTGGGTGTCAACGGCGAGAAGTCGTACTACTCCAGCTACGGCAAGAACAAGGTCACGGTGGCCGCCCCCGGTGGCGACCGCCGCTACCAGATCCCGAACACCCCGGACCAGAACGGCCGCGTGCTGTCGACCATCCCGGGCGGCAAGTACGGCTACATGCAGGGCACCTCGATGGCCTCGCCGCACGCCGCCGGCGTGCTCGCCCTGCTCGCCAGCACCCACCCGTGGGCCAATGCGGACGAGCTGACCGAGCTGCTGACCAACCAGGCCGAGTCGCACGCCTGCCCGACCGCCCCGTACAACCCGGGCGGTGCCGGCGAGTGGACCGCCACCTGCGAGGGCGGCGCGGACGACAACGGCTTCTACGGCGCGGGCATCATCAACGCCGAGAAGGCGGCCCAGTGGTGGCGGTGAGCCACGGCTGACCGGCTGACACCCTGAACGCACGACGGGGGCGGGACTTTCGAGTCCCGCCCCCGTTCCGCGTGCCGCTCCGCCGGCCGCTCCGCCGGCCGTGACGCGTGCCGCCCCGTCGGCCCGGCGCCGCCGGCTCACTCGAAGTGGTGCTCCCAGACCGTCTCCACCGACGGCTTGCCGTGCAGGTCCGGCACCTCCTGCAGCCAGGCCGGCCGCCCCGCCCTGCTCCGCGCCGCCCGCCGCCGCTCCGCCTCGCGCAGCTGCTCGGGGGTGGAGAACCCCTCCGGCAGCCACTCGGCGGAGAGCACCGCCCGCGCCGCCAGCTGGTTCACGTAGGCCCGGCGCAGCTCCCCGACCGAGCCGAAGCCCGGCTCGTCCGCCAGCCAGGCGTCCGGCACCAGCGCCACCACCTCCTCCAGCAGCCCGACGGTGACCTGCGGCCCGAGCTCCTCGTCGGCGAGCCGGACGTCCGGGTGGTACCCGCCGAGGGCGTGGGCGCTGAGGTCGTACCGCTTGCCGACGGAGGCCTCGGCGGCGGACCAGCGGTGGTGGAAGACCAGCGCGGCGCCGTTGTCGATCAGCCACAGCCTGCGGTGCCAGACCATGAGGTTGGGGTTGTGCACCGTCCGGTCGACGTTCCCGGTGAGCGCGTCCAGCCAGACCACCCGGCCGGCCTCGACCGGGTCGACCTCGATCATGCCGGGCCGGAAGTCGCGGGCGCCGGGCAGCAGGTCCATGCCGAGGTTGATCCCGCGGCTGGCCCGCAGGATGTCCTGGATCTCCGGGTCCGGCTCGCCGTCGGCGACGGCCGGGTCGAAGTCCACCAGCCGCAGCTCGGGCACCGGCAGGCCGAGCCGGCGCGCCAGCTCGCCGACGATCACCTCCGCCACCAGCGCCTTGCGGCCCTGGGCGGCCCCGGTGAACTTCACCACGTAGGTGCCCAGGTCGTCGGTCTCCACCACGCCGGGGACGGAACCGCCGGCCCGCAGCGGGTCGACGTAGCGCACTGCTGTCACCTGTTCGAGCACATCCGCCACCCTAACGCCCGCTCCGTGCGGGAGGGCGCCGCCCGCCGCCGACGGCCCGCTGTGATTGGCTTGCCGGGACCACCCGGACGACACCCCGGACGACACCCCGGCGCCGGACGACCCGCACGCCGGGCGACCGCACGCCGGACGACCGTACAAGGAGAGCACGACCATGGGACAGGTGCAGGCCACCACCGAGCGGGTCTACGACGCGGCCCCCGAGCGGGTGTACGAGGTCCTGGCCGACTACCAGGTGACCCGCCCCAAGCTGCTGCCCGAGCAGTACAGCGAGTACGAGGTCCGGGTCGGCGGCACCGGCGCGGGCACCCAGGTGCACTGGAAGCTCCAGGCCACCGAGAAGCGGATCCGCGACTGCCTGTTCACCGTCTCGTCCCCGCGCCCGGACCAGCTGGTGGAGAAGGACGCCAACTCCAGCATGGTGATCACCTGGACCGTCGCGGCGGCCGGCGAGGGCCGGACCAAGGTCACCGTCACGGCGACCTGGCAGGGGGCGACCGGTATCGGCGGCTTCTTCGAGCGGACCTTCGCGCCCAAGGGCCTCAACCGGATCCACGACCAGGTGCTCGCCAACCTGGCCGCCGAGGTGCGCTGAGCCCCGCCCGGGCTCCGGCGGAGCCCGCCGGAGTTCCGTCCTCCCGGACCTCCCCCTCAACTCGTCCAGGAATTCGACGAGTTCGTCCACCCGTACGAGCGACGCGCCGTACGGGTGGACGCCCCGCCACCTGCGGGTGACGAGGCCTCCGTGCGCGCCGCGGCCACCCTAGGCTCGCCGCCGTGCATATGACGATCCTTCACATCTCGCAGCCCGTCGACGGCGGAGTGGCCCGCGTCGTGGTCGACCTGGTCCGCGGCCAGCGCGAGGCCGGCCACCGGGTGCTGGTCGCCTGCCCGCGCGGCGGCCGGCTCGCCGAGGAGGCCGCCGCCGTGGGCGCGTTGGTCCAGGACTGGCCGGCCCGGCGCCCGCCCGGCGCCACCACCGCGGCCGAGGCCTGGCGGCTGCGCCGGATCGTCCGGGCCGCCGCGCCCGACGTGCTCCACCTGCACAGCGCCAAGGCCGGGCTGGCCGGCCGGCTGGCCGTGCGCGGCGCGGTGCCGACCGTCTTCCAGCCGCACGCCTGGTCCTTCGCCGCCGTGGACGGCCCGCTCGCCGCGGCCACCCTGCGCTGGGAGCGGTACGCGACCCGCTGGGCGCACCGGCTGCTCTGCGTCTCCGTCCAGGAGCGGACCGACGGCGTCGCGGCCGGCCTGCACGCCGACTGGGCGGTGGTGCCCAACGGCGTGGACGTGCGGCACCACGCGCCCGCCGACCGCCGGGCCGCCCGGATCGCGCTGGGCCTGGAGCCGGCCGGGCCGCTCGCGGTCTGCGTGGGCCGGCTCTGCCGCCAGAAGGGCCAGGACGTGCTGCTCACCGCCTGGCCCGAGGTGCGGCGCCGGGTGCCGGGTGCCAGGCTGGCGCTGGTCGGCGGCGGCCCGGACGCGGCCCGGCTGGCCGCCATGGTCCGGGAGAGCGCCGAGGGCTCCCGGGTCCGGCTGGTCGGGGACGTCGCGGACCCGCGGCCCTGGCTGGCCGCGGCCGACCTGGTGGTGCTGCCCTCGCGCTGGGAGGGCATGGCGCTGGCCCCGCTGGAGGCGATGGCCTGCGGGCGGCCGGTGCTGCTGACCGACGTGCCCGGGGCCCGGGAGTGCCTGCCGCCGTCCGAACGCGCGTCCGCGCTGGTGCCGCCGGAGGACGTGTCCGCGCTCATCACCCGGATGGCGGAAGCGTTGTCCGATCCGATCGAGTGCGAGCGACGCGGCACCCGGCTGCGCGAGCACGCCGCGGCCCGTCATGACGTTCGATCGGTGGTCGAACAGGTCGACGCGCTCTACCGCGACCTGCTGGGGGCCGGCCGGGTGCCCGGGCGGCGCCGCGCCCGTGTCCCGCAGCGGATCTGATCGTTTCACATGCCGTGAATGCCCCGCCGCCTCGGCGCTGCCGTATTCGCACCCTCCACCGGTTGTGGGTGAGGGCCAAATCAGACATACCTATTAATGGGCGGCTGGAATGAAACGGCAAGTCAACTTCCAGCATTCAAGCCGGTTTTCGGTAACGTCTGATTTTGCCTGCTTCGTTTCGATTTTACGCCGGGAATTCGCGAGAAAACCGAAAGTCGCCAGCGGTAGCAGGTGCTGTCAGGACCGCGCTCACCGGGCCTGGACGGCCACCCCGGGCCACCCCGTGCCGGACCGCCGTCACCCCGGGCACACAGCAGGGGAGTTCGTCCGCCGATGACCATTGACCACGACAGCGTGCCACGGCCCGGTCGCTCCCTGTCCGGCCCGCGCCGCCCCGCCACCGGGCTGCTCGACCGCCCGACGCGCTCCGCCCAGGTCCGCAGCGCCCCGCCGGCCCGTCGGCACCGCCGCCCGGTCCGCTCCCGGCTCGCGCTGCCCGCCGCCCTGGTCGCCGTCGACGCGCTCGCCCTCTGCACCGCCACCGGCACCGCCAACCGCGCCCTGGACCCCGCCGTCCGGGTCGCACCGCTGCTCGGCGTCGCCGCCCTGCTGCCCCTGCTGATCCTGCTCAACCTGGCCGGCGGCCTCTACCGCACCCGGCTCACCCTCTCGGTGCTCGACGAACTGCCCGCCCTCACCGCACGGGCCCTGGTCGCCACCGCCTTCGCCATCAGCCTGGCCGGCTGCCTGGAAGGCCACTGGCCCGCCTCCGGCCCCGCCACCCCGGCCCGGCTCACCGTGCTGCTCGGCACCCAGCTGGTGCTCGCCGTCTGCGGCCGCGCCGTCCTCTACCACCTGGTGCGCCGGGTCCGGCGCAACCGCCCCAGCCCGGTCCTGGTGCTCGGCGCCGGCCGGCTCGGCCGCCGGGTCGCCGCCGCCCTCAGCGAGCGCGGCGAGTACGGGATGCGGCCGGTCGGCTTCCTCGACGCCGACCCGCCGCTGTTCGCCGGCGACACCGACCTGCCCGTGCTCGGCGGCCGGGAGGTCCTGGAGCGGGAGGTCCGCCGCCACCGCGTCCACCACGTGGTCGCCACCGCCGGCGCCGCCGACGAGGCCGAGACCGCCGCCACCCTGCGCGACGCCGCCCGGCTCGGCTGCCAGGTCTGGCTGGTCCCCGCGCTGCGCGAGTACGGCTCGCTCGCCGCCGGGCGGCTGGCCGGCGCCGACCACGTCTGGGGCTTCCCCTGCCTGCCGGTCGGCCGCGCCGCGATGCGCCGCCCCGGCTGGGCCGCGAAGCGCACCCTGGACGTCACCGCCGCCGCGATCGGCCTGTTCCTGCTCGCCCCCGTCCTCGCCCTGTGCGCGCTCGCGGTCCGCTTCGACACCGGCCCCGGCGTCCTGTTCCGCCAGCAGCGCACCGGGCTCGACGGCCGGGTCTTCACCGTCCTCAAGTTCCGCACCCTGCGCCCCAGCAACGAGCACGAGTCCGCCACCCGCTGGAACATCTCCCAGGACCACCGGATGGGCACCGTCGGCCGGCTGATGCGCCGCAGCTCCCTCGACGAGCTCCCGCAGCTGTGGAACGTGCTGCGCGGCGACATGAGCCTGGTCGGCCCGCGCCCCGAACGCCCCTACTTCGTCATGCGGTTCAGCCAGGCCTACCCCGAGTACGCGGACCGCCACCGCGTCCCGGTCGGCCTCACCGGCCTCGCCCAGGTCAACGGCCTGCGCGGGGACACCTCGATCGAGGACCGGGCCCGCTTCGACAACCGCTACATCGAGAGCTGGAGCCTCTGGCAGGACGTCAAGATCCTGTGCCGCACCGCGGCCCTCATGCTCCACCCGGACGGGAGCTGATCAACGCCGTGGCCCTGACCCTCGCCGCACCCCCGCGCCCCGCCGGGCTGTTACGGCGCGCGGGGGGCGTCGTCGACCGGCGCCCCAGCCTGGTGGCCGCGGCCACCGTGCTGCTGGTCTGCGTCCCCACCGGGGAGAAGGACGTCGCCGCCGCCGTCCACGTCACCGCCGCCGACCTCGCCTCGCTCGCCCTGGTCGCGCTCACCGCCGTGCACCTGCTGCGCGGCCGCACCCCCGCGATCGGGCGCGGCGACGCCGTGCGGTTCGGCGCGGTCGTGCTCGCCGCCGCCGTCGCCACCGTCGGCTCGACCGACCCGGCGACCAGCCTCACCGGCTTCGTCCGGCTCACCCAGGTCTTCGTGCTCGTCCCGGCCGCCGTGCTGTGCGCCCTGCGCGACCGCACCGACCAGCGGCTCGTCCTCGGCTCCTTCGTGGCCGCCGCCCTGGTCCAGGGCGTGGTCGGCACCCACCAGTTCCTCACCGGCACCGGCGCCTCCTACACCGGCCGCCCGATCCGCGCCGTCGGCACCTTCGGCGCCCTGGACATCATGGCGATGTCCACCGTGGTCAGCTACGGCCTGCTCGCCGCCCTGGCCCTCGGCATCGCCGAGCGGGGCCCGGACGGCAACGCCCGGCTGCGGCGGGCCCTGTTCGCGACCGCCGCGTTCCTCGTCCTCCCGCTCGCCGTCTCCTTCAGCCGCGGCAGCTGGATCGCCACCGCCGTGGCCGCCGGCGTCCTGCTGCTGCGCGCCGACGCCCGGCTCGCCGTGCGCGGCGCCGTCCTCGCCGCGGCCGCCGCCGTCGTCCTGGTCGGCGGGTTCGGCCTCGGCGGCTCCGGCGTCACCGCCCGGCTCAGCTCGATCGGCTCCGTCTCCGAGGCCCCCGACCAGTCGGTCTCCGACCGCTACGACCTGTGGGCCACCGCCGGGCGGATCTGGCAGGACCACCCCGTCTCCGGCGCGGGCCCCAAGGCCTTCCAGCAACTGCGCGACAGCCACGCCCCGCTGCGGCTCTCCTCCGGCAGCGACGCCGCCGACGCCACCATCGGCTTCCAGCGCGAACCGCTGCTCTCCCCGCACAACATGTACTTCCTGGTGCTCAGCGAGCAGGGCCTCGTCGGCATCGCCGCCTACGGCCTGCTCTTCCTCGGCCTGCTCCTCGGCTGCCTGCGCACCGCCCGCGGCCCCGGCCTCGCCGCCCTCGCGCTGCTGACCTGGGTGCTGGTCGACTTCCTCTACGCCGACATCGGCGGCACCACCACCGTGCTGACCTCGGTCGTCCTCGGCCTCGCCGCCCGTGCCGCGCGTCCCCGCGAGGCGGTCGCATGACCGCGGACCGGCCCACCGCGCTCGGCCCCCCGGCGCTGCCCGCCCCCCGGCCCGCGCCGCCCGCCGCCGCGCCCGCCGCCGGCCCCCGCCGCGGCTTCCTCGCCAGGGCCTTCGGCGTCACCGCCGTCCTCAGCGCCGCCGGCTCCGCCCTCGGCCTGCTCCGCGACCTGCTGCTCGCCCGCTACTTCGGCGCCAACCAGGGCACCGACGCCTTCCTGGTCGCCTGGACCGTCCCCGAGACCGCCGCACCGCTGCTCATCGAGGACGCCATGTCCTTCCTCATGGTGCCCGCCTTCGCACTCGCCCTGGTGCTCCGCGAGGAACGCCCCGACGGCCCCGACCCGGTCCGCCAGCTGGTCCGCGCCACCCTGCCCTGGCTGCTGCTCGCCCTCTCCACCCTCTCGCTGGGCGCCGCGCTCGGCGCCCCCCGGCTGGTCGACCTGCTCGCCCCCGGCCTCGCCGACCCCCGGCTCGCCGTCACCTGCACCCGGATCACCGCGATCACCGTGCTGCCCTTCGGCGTGGCCGGCTACCTCGCCGCCGCCCTGCGCGCCCACCACCGGTTCACCGCCCCGGCCGGCATTTACGTCGCCTACAACCTCGGCATCCTCGGCGTGCTGCTCACCTGCCACGCGCTCTGGGGCGTACGGGCCGCCGCGATCGGCGTGGCCTTCGGCAGCCTGCTGATGGCCGGCCTGCTGGTCGGACCGTTCCTGCGCCGGCTGCGGGGCGGCGGCGGACGCCAGGCCCGCGGCCGGCACTCGCGCAACGCCCTGGTGCTGATCCCGCTCGCCCTGCTGCCGGTCGGCGTGTTCACCCTGACCCGCCAGGCCCAGGTCTTCATCGAGCGGTTCCTCGGCTCGGCGCTGCCGCCCGGCACCATCTCGCACCTCAACTACGCCGCCAAGGTCTCCCAGCTGGCCATGACCGCCGGGATCCTGATCTGCACCGTCACCTTCCCGCTGGTCGCCCGGGCGCTCGCCGCCGGGGACGTCACCGCCGCCCGCGACCGGGTGGAGAAGGACCTCGGCCAGGCGGCGGCCGTCGTCCTGCTCGGCACCGCCTTCCTGATGGCCTGCGCGCCCTCGGTGGTCGCGCTGCTCTTCGAACGCGGCGCCTTCGGCCCCCGGGACACCGCCGCCACCGCCGCCGTCATCCGGGTCTACAGCTTCGGACTGCTCGCCCAGGCCCTGATCGGGGTGATGATCCGCCCCTACTTCTCGCTGCGCCCGGTGGTGCGCCGGGCCGGCGACCCCAGCCCCGAGGACGGCGGACGCCGGCTGCTCGACTGGTACCCGGCCGCCGCCATGGCCTTCGGCCTGGTCGTCACCGTGGCCGTCGGCCTGCTCGCCACCCCCCGGTTCGGCGCCCTCGGCCTGGCCGCCGGCAACGCGGCCGGCATCACCGCCACCGCGGCGCTGCTGCTGCACGGCCTGGTGCTGCGCGGCATCCCGCTGCGGCTGCGGCGGGTCCTCGGCGGCCACGCCCGGCTGCTGGCCGCGGCCGCCGGCGCCGCCGCGCTCGGCACGCCCGCCGCCGGTCTGGCCGCCGACCCCCTGCTGTCCACCGCGCTCGGTGGTCTCACCGTCGCGCTGGCCTTCGCCGCCCTGGGCACCGGCCTCGGCGCCCGCGAGGTGCGCGGCCCGGTCCGGGCCGCCCTGCGGGTCCTGGGACCGGTCCCAGGACCGTCTCCTGTCGCCGATGAAGGGAAGCCTCCCCATGGATGCTGAACGGGGATCAGTCCGGTCGGTCCCGTCCGGTGTGCGCGGCCCCGCCGCACCGGTGGCCGGCGGCCCGCGCACCGACCTGCCACGGGCCGACGCACCACGGACCGGCGCGCCGCCCTCCGGCATCCGCAGACCCCCGGCCCGGCTGCCCGGGAGCCGGCGGCCGCTGCCCGAGGCGCCGGTCACCGGGACCACCTCGCCGTGGATCCTGATGTACCACTCGGTGGCGGTCGAGAAGGAGGACCCCTACCAGCTGACCGTCAGCCCCGAGCGGTTCGCCGAGCAGATCGCCTGGCTGCACCGGCGCGGACGGCGCGGGGTCTCGGTGCGGGAGCTGATGCGGGCCCGGGCGGCCGGGCGGGCCGAGAACCTGGTCGGCCTGACCTTCGACGACGGCTACGCCGACTTCGCCCGCCACGCCGTACCGATTCTCCAGGCCTACGGTTTCACCGCCACCGCGTACGTGGTCGCCGACCTGCTCGGCCGCGCCAACGACTGGGACAGCGAGGGCCCCCGGAAGACCCTGCTCACCGTGCAGGAGGTCACCGACCTCGCCGCCGCCGGCTGGGAGATCGGCTCCCACGGCCTCGGCCACCAGGCGCTGACCGGCCTGCCCGCCGACGTGCTCGCCGCCCAGACCCGGGAGAGCCGGCGGGTCCTGGAGGAGGTCGTCGGCGGCCCGGTCACCGGCTTCTGCTACCCGTACGGCGCGGTCGACGCGGCCGCCGCCCAGGCCGTCCGGGACGCCGGCTACGACTACGCCTGCGCGATCGCGCACTCCCCGCTCACCGGCCGCTTCGCGCTGCCCCGCTGCTACGTCGGCGACCGCGACGGCGCCTGGCGCCTGCGCGCCAAGCGCGGCCGCCACCGCCTGCGCGACACCGTCGCCGAACTGCGCCACCGGACGGGCAAGCGGGCGGGCGGCTGACCGGTGAGGGTTCTGCACATCGTCACGGGGCTCTCCTCCGGGGGAGCGGAGCGCCAGCTCCCCCCGCTGCTCCGCCACCTGCCGGCCCACCAGCACTGCGAGGTGCTCGCGCTGACCAACCCCGGCGCGGTGGCCGACGCGCTGCGCGCCGAGGGGGTCACCGTCCACCACCTCGGCATGCGCGGCAACCGGGACGTCGGCGCGCTGCCCCGGCTGGCCGGCCGGGTCCGGGCCGGGCGCTACGACCTGGTGCACACCCACCTCTTCCGGGCCGGGCTGTACGGCCGGCTCGCCGCCCGGCTGGCCGGGGTGCGGGCGGTGGTCGCCACCGAGCACTCGCTGCACGCCGGGGTGATCGAGGGCCGCCCGGTCACCCGCGGCGTCAAGGCCCTCTACCTGGCCGCCGAACGCCTCGGCACCACCACCGTCGCGGTCTCCCGGCAGGTCGCCCGGACCCTCAACGCCTGGGGCGTCCCGCCGGACCGGGTGGAGCTGATCCCGAACGGCATCGACACCGCCCGCTTCCGGCGCCCGCCCGCCGACCAGGCCGCCACCCGGGCCCGGGTGCGCGCCGAACTCGGCCTGCCGCCGGACAGCTGGGTGATCGGCGGGATCGGCCGGCTGGTCCCGGGCAAGCGCTTCCACGTCCTGCTGGAGGCGCTGGCCGGGCTGGACGGCACGGCCCGCCTGGTGCTGGTCGGCGAGGGCCCCGAGCGGCCCGCCCTGGAACGGCGGTCCGCCGCCCTCGGCGTCCGCGACCGCCTGGTGCTCACCGGCGAGCGCGACGACGTGCCCGACCTGCTCACCGCCCTGGACGTGCTCGCCGCCCCCTCCACCGAGGAGACCTTCGGCCTCGGCGTGCTGGAGGGGCTCGCGGCCGGCCTGCCGGTGCGTCACAGCGCCTGCCCGGCCCTGGACGAACTGCCGCCCGGCGCCGCCCCGCAGGCCCGCCGGATCCCCTCCGGGGCCGCCGCCTACACGGCCGCGCTGCGCGAGCTGCGCGGCCCCGGCGGCCCCGGCCCCGACCCGCTGCCCCGGCCCGCCGCGGTCGGCCACTACGACATCGTCCGGGTGGCCGCCGACCTCGGCGCCCTCTACGACCGGCTGGCCCGGGCGTGAGCCGGCAGCACCCCCGCAGCCACCGGGCCGCCGGCCGGGCGGCCCGCACAGCCAAGGAGTCCCCCATGACCGAACCGCGCAGAATCGCCCGCCGGCTGGTCGGCCGCTGGTGGCCGGTGGTCCTCGCGGTGCCGCTGGGCGCCGTCGCCGGCGCCGGGTACGCCGTCGTCGCCCACCCCTCGTACGCCGCCAACTCCTATGTGATCGTGGTGCCCGAGACGCCGGGCGAGACCGTCGCCGCGGTCAACTTCGCCCAGGCGTACGGCCGGCTGGCCGGCCAGCCGCAGGTGCTGGTGACGGCCGCCGCCGAGACCGGGCACCGCACGGCCGAGCTGGCGTCCCTGGTGCACGGCACCACCTCGCCGGACGCCCCGATGATCGAGATCACCGGCACCGGGGCCCGGCCCGAGGAGGCCGTCCGGGCGGCGGAGGCGGTGGCCCGTTCGCTGGTCGCCTTCGCCAACACCAGCAGCCGGGAGACCGGCGTGCGGCTGGTTCCGCTGGCCGCCGCCGCGGAGCCGGAGCGGCCGACCACGCCCTCCGGGAAGCTGGACGTCGCGGTCGGCGGCTCGGCCGGGGTGCTGATCGGCGCGCTGGTGATGATGACCCGCCGTCGCAGGGCCGCACCCGGCGCTCCCGCCGGGGGGACCGTCGACGGGGAGCCGACGGCGGGGGAGCCGACGGCCGCGGAGCCGACGGCCGGGGAACCGCCGACCGGGGAGCCGACGGCCGCGACCACCCCGCGTCCGCGCGCCGCCGAGGCCGGGGCCGGACCCGCCGCGGAGCCCGCCGCCACGGAGCCCGCCGCCGCGCCCGCGCCCGAGCTCGCCGAGGCCGGGGCCGGGGCGGGCGCCGGGAGCGGACGATGAGCACCGGGGCCGCCGCCCCCGCCGCCGGCCTCCCCGCCCCGGCCCGCTCCTCGCGCTGGACCACCGAGCTGCGCCGCGAGGACGACGCCCTCGACGCCGTGGCCGCGGAGTGGGACGACCTGGTGACCCGCTGCGGGGCGGCCACCTTCTTCCAGTCGGCCGCCTGGCAGTGCTCCTGGTGGCGCCAGTACGGCACCCCCGGCGCGCTGCTGGTGGTCCTGGTGCGCCGGGACGGCCGGCTGGTCGGCGCGGGCGCGTTCCACCGGCGCGGCGGACCGTTCGGCGGGCTGACCGGCCTCGGCGCCGGGCTGATCGACTTCACCGACGTCCTGCTCGACGACGACTGCGCCGACCGCGCCGCCGCGGAGTTCGCCGCTGCCCTGCCGCTCACCCGCCCCTGGCACAGCCTGGAGCTGCGCGAGGTGCGTCCGGAGGCCGCCGTCCAGCGGGTGTTCGAGCAGTGGCACGGCCGGCGCCGCCGGTTCACCGACTCGCTCTGCCAGTACCTGCCCGCCGCCCCGATGGACCAGTTGCTCAAGCGGGTGCCGGGCCGGACCGCCCAGCGCAGCCGGGTCAAGCTGCGCAAGATCGCCGAGTCCGGTGTGGAGGTGCGCGCGACCGCTCCGCAGGAGGTGCCGCAGGCGCTGGAGGGGCTGCTGCGGCTGCACTTCCTGCAGTGGCAGGAGCGCGGTGTCACCCCGGAGCACCGCACCGAGCGGTTCCGCCGGCACCTCACCGAGTCCACCGTCGGGCTGGTCGCCACCGGGCGCGCGGCCGTCCACCGGTTCTGGCTGGAGGGCGAGCTGGTGGCGGTCGACCTGGTGCTGCTCTGCCCCTCCTTCAGCGGCCTCTACCTGTACGGCGCGCACCCGGAGCTGCGGGAGCGGCTGGACATCGCGGGCCTGCTGTTCGGCGCCGCGCTGGACGAGACGCTGGGCGCGGGCATCCCGGTGATAAGCCTGCTGCGCGGCCAGGAGCCGTACAAGCAGCGCTGGCGTCCGGACCAGCTGCCCAACCAGCGGCTGCTGTTCGGCCCGCGCGGGGCGGCCCCGGCGGCCGCGGCCCGCAGCGGGGCGGTGCGCGCCCGGCGGGCCGCGGTGCACCTGCTCGACACCCGCGCGCCGCGGCTCAAGGAGGCGCTCGCCGCCCGCCGCCGGGACTGACCGCCGCGGTCCCGCTACCGCGCCCCGGGGCCGGGCGGCACCGGGGCGGCGGGGGCGGCCGGGGGCGTCGGCGCGGCCGGGGCGGGGGCTCCGGGGGAGCCCGTCATCAGCTGCCGGAACCGTTCGCTGGAGCGCGGGTTGCGGTCGCACTGCCAGAAACCGTGCGGACAGTAGTCGGTGACGGTCTGGTACGCGGTGTCGTGGGTGCGGATCCACTCCACCATCCGCTGCACGAACTCCGGGTTGTCCCCGTTGCGGAACAGCCCCCACTCCGGGTACGAGACCTGCTTGCCGTGCTTGGCCGCGAACTCGACCTGGTCCTGCAGCCCGTACGGCTCGCGCACGTAGTCGTCGAAGGTGCCGCCGGCCGGCTGGTCGTAGTTGTCCATGCCGACGAGGTCGACCACGTCGTCACCCGGGTAGCACTTGGTCCACGGGATCGCGTCCAGCCCCCGGTTGGGCGCGAAGTCGAAGCGGAACCGCTGCCCGGGCACCGAGCGCATCACCGTGACGATCCGCCGCCAGTAGGTCTTCCAGGCGGCCGGGTCGGGCTTGCAGCGGTGGGTGTAGGTGACGCCGTTCATCTCCCAGCCGAGGGTGACCACGGTGTCCGCGCCGCCGAGGGCCACCAGCCGGCGGGCCAGCTTCAGGAAGTGCCGGTCGAAGTCGCCGCGGGCGCCTTGGCCGAGCAGTGCGGCCACCTCGCCGTCCGGCACGTTCGCCTCGCTGGGCGCCAGCATCGGCACGCCGAGCACGAGCATCCGGGACGGCTCGGCCAGCCGCCACTGGGACCACATGGCGAGCACCATCGGCTCGCCCTCGATGTCGGCCCAGCCGTTGCCCGCCAGATAGGTGTGGCCGACCTGGAGGTTGGCGTCGCCGAGCCACTGGGCGTACCGGCCGATCTGCGGGATGTAGTTGTCCCAGGAGCCGACGAAGGCCCCGAACGGCGGTTCGTGCGCCGGGCGCTGGACCGCCGGGCGGGGGGCCGCGCCGTGCGGGGCGACGGCGTCGGAGGAGAGGGCGTGCCGCTCGGTCTGGCCCAGCGGTGTCCCGGCGGGCACGCTGGCGGTGGCGAGCAGCAGCAGGGTGGCGGCGGCCAGCGCCAGGCGGCCGAATCGCATGGTGTCTCCTCGGGCGGCGGCCCCCGGACGGTGCCACGGGCGGGGCGGAGCAGGGCGGGGCGGAGCGGGGAGGACACGCTGCGTGGCGGATCCCTCGCCGACAGTAGGGCCGGGCGCCCGGGGAAAAGCCGAATGTCACCCTAAAGTGGGCGATATTCGAACGCCGTCCGGAGCCGTCCGGCGTGTGCCGTGTATCACCTCCGTAACAGTCCTCGGCGCCCCGGGCGCCCTACCGGGGTGCCCCGTGCCGGGGCCGGCCGGGGCGGCGCGGGGCCCGACCGCGCAGGTCGCCGGGCGGGCGCGCGCGGGTCGCGGGGAACCGGCGGACGGGGTTCGGCCGTTCGGCCGTACGGGAAAGCCCGGCTGACTCGCGCGGGCGGCGAAAGGTACGCTCCGCCCGTGTCCTGGAAGTCGCGTGCCCTCAGCCCCCGATCGATCCTCCCTGCCCTGGCGGTGCTGCTGGTCCTTGTGGCGGGCGCCGCCGCGCACGCCAACAAGCCGGTCCCGTTCGGCGACCGGGTGGCCGCGAAGGGCGCCGCGGACACCAGCGCCGACCCCACGGCCTCGCTGGACGCGGCCGCCCTGGACCTGCGGGTGGGCCCGGGCCTGGAGGCCTACCACCGGGCCACCGGCGAGCACGCCTGGTCCTACCAGCGGGAGGGCGCCACCGCGCTCCACCTGTCGATGGCCGGCGAGAACGCCGTGGTGGTCTGGGACGACGGCCTGGTCACCTCGGTGCGGCCCGGCGACCAGCAGGTGCGCTGGCACCGCGCGGTGCCCGGCCTGGCCGACTGGCTGCGCGGCGCGGGCGAGCCCGGCGCCGACAAGCGCACCGAGGAGCAGCGCAAGCAGCTGGCCACCGAGCGGGCCGCGGCCTCGCTGCGCACCGTCCGGGAGTCCACGCCCTGGGTGGCGGTGGTCACACCGGAGCTGACGATGGGTTTCCGGGACGCCGACGGTGACCTGCGCTACAACTCCAAGCCGGCCGGCAACTGCGTCTACGACCCGGAGCGCACGGTGGCCACCGACTTCGCGGTGCTGGTGCCGCGCACCTGCACCAACAGCACCGGGCAGCAGGTCTCCGGCGGGATCTCCGGCTACCGGCTGGACAGCAGCGGCTGGCAGCTCAACGCGGGCCCCGGGGTCGAGATGAAGGCGCTGGACGGGCGCCGGGTGCTGATCTCGGACGGACCGATCGTCACGCCCAAGGTCTTCGACACCTGGGCGGCCGCGCCCGAGGCGGCCTGCGGCAGCCCGGCCGAGCCGTTCGCCGCCGTGCGCCCGGTGGGCAGCTGCGGCGACGACGGCGCCCGGCCGCAGTAGGGCCCTGCCCGGGTGCCCGGGCGGGGAATTCCCCCGGGGTCGCCCGCGCGGCCCGGTAGACTAGCCGCCATGGCTGATTTCTCCGGGGTATGACGGGCGAGCGGCGCCGCCCACGCGCGGTCCTGCAGAGCCCCGTCGACGACCCCCTTCCCCGTCCCGGGTCCGGACCGCGTCCGGTTGCCCGCCCACGTCCCAGGAGTAGTACCCAGCCATGATTTCCGCCAACGGCCTCGAACTGCGTGCCGGCGCCCGGATCCTGATCGAGTCGGCGAGCTTCAAGGTCGCCCCCGGTGACCGGATCGGTCTGGTCGGGCGCAACGGCGCCGGGAAGACCACGCTCACCAAGGTGCTGGCCGGCGAGGGCATTCCGGCCGCCGGCACGGTGACCCGCTCGGGCGAGGTCGGCTACCTGCCGCAGGACCCGCGCACCGGCGACCTCGACGTGCTGGCCAAGGACCGCATCCTCTCCGCCCGCGGCCTGGACAGCGTGCTGCGCAAGATGCGCGAGAACGAGGAGCGGATGGCGAACGGCAAGGGCGCCACCCGCGAGAACGCGATGAAGAAGTACGCGCGCCTGGAGACCGAGTTCCTCACCAAGGGCGGGTACGCCGCCGAGGCCGAGGCCGCGACCATCGCCGCCGCGCTGGGTCTGCCGGACCGCATCCTCAACCAGCAGCTGCACACCCTCTCCGGCGGTCAGCGCCGCCGCGTCGAGCTGGCCCGGATCCTGTTCTCCGACTCCGACGTGCTGCTGCTCGACGAGCCGACCAACCACCTGGACGCCGACTCGATCGCCTGGCTGCGGGACTTCCTGAAGACCTACAAGGGCGGCTTCATCGTCATCTCGCACGACGTCGACCTGGTCGAGACGGTCGTCAACAAGGTCTTCTACCTGGACGCCAACCGCTCCGCGATCGACGTCTACAACATGGGCTGGAAGCAGTACCAGCAGCAGCGCGAGGACGACGAGAAGCGCCGCAAGCGCGAGCGCGCCAACGCCGAGAAGAAGGCCGCCACGCTGAACGCGCAGGCGGACAAGATGCGCGCCAAGGCGACCAAGACGGTGGCCGCGCAGAACATGGCCCGCCGGGCGGAGAAGCTGCTGGCCGGTCTGGAGACGGTGCGGGCCAACGACAAGGTCGCCAAGCTGCGCTTCCCGGACCCGGCGCCGTGCGGCAAGACCCCGCTCACCGCCAGCGACCTGTCCAAGTCCTACGGCTCGCTGGAGATCTTCGCCGGCGTCGACCTGGCGATCGACCGCGGCTCGCGGGTCGTCGTGCTGGGCCTCAACGGCGCCGGCAAGACCACCCTGCTGCGGATGCTGGCCGGGGTGGAGAAGCCGGACACCGGCGAGGTGATCCCGGGCCACGGCCTGAAGATCGGCTACTACGCCCAGGAACACGAGACGCTGGACGCGGAGCGCACGGTCCTGGAGAACATGCGCTCGGCGGCGCCGGACATGGACCTGGTCCAGGTCCGCAAGATCCTCGGCTCCTTCCTGTTCTCCGGCGACGACGTCGACAAGCCGGCCGGGGTGCTCTCCGGCGGGGAGAAGACCCGGCTCGCGCTGGCCACCCTGGTGGTCTCCAGCGCCAACGTCCTGCTGCTGGACGAGCCGACCAACAACCTGGACCCGGCCAGCCGCGAGGAGATCCTCGGCGCGCTGCACGAGTTCTCCGGTGCGGTCGTGCTGGTCACCCACGACGAGGGCGCGGTCGACGCGCTCCAGCCGGAGCGGATCATCCTGCTCCCGGACGGTGTCGAGGACCTCTGGAGCCCGGCCTACGCGGACCTGGTCACGCTGGCCTGATCCGGCGCCGCGAAGGCCCGGTCGTCCGTACGGGCGACCGGGCCTTCGCCTTCCCGTCCGGCCGGGGGTAGACGTGCACTCCTTTCTTTGGGCCAGAAAAACTAGTCCTTTCGGCGTGTCCGGGAATGAAGCGGTCCCGCATTCCGTTTGAGGAGCTTTCGTCGGCCCGTCGCTCGATCGTGGTCGGGCGCATGCTGCTGATCAGCCCTTTCGCATCGAACGGCCGAACGCCCCCGGGGGCGTGCACTCAGCGTGAGCGCCCTTGTGCGCTCGGATCACCACCGCAGGACCGCCCGTTGCCGACATGGACCTTGTCGAATGGGTGGCCAGGACGCGGTGGATGGGTGATCATGGGAATCTGACCGAGCAACGCTACGAGGAGGCACGGGTGGCCGAGACTCTGAAAAAGGGCAGCCGGGTGACCGGTGCCGCGCGTGAGAAGCTCGCGGCCGATCTCAAGAGGAAGTACGACTCCGGGGCGAGCATTCGCGCCCTCGCGGAGGAGACCGGTCGCTCGTACGGCTTCGTGCACCGCATGCTGAGCGAGTCCGGGGTGATTCTCCGGGGCCGCGGCGGTGCCACGCGGGGCAAGAACAAAGCTCCTGCTGGAGCTGGTTCCTGACGCTTCGTCAATCGACTGGACGGATGACTCGGCGGCAGGGCGCCGACCGGGGGGACGACCGTTGATCGTCCGCCCCCGGCCGGGGCGAACCGGCCGCCGATCGTCATGCCGGGGCCGTCCGCCGGCCCGGCCGTCCGGCGTCCGGAGGCGCCCGCGGGCTGCCCCCTGCCGCCGCGCCGCCAGTTTTGTTACTCTCCGGTAGCCAAGCACCCTCGCCACCGGAGGTCCCCGCATGACCGCTCCCGTCACCGATCCGCAGACCCCGCACCGGGAGCAGGACGGCGTCCGCCTGGAGATCGACGGCGAACTCGCCGTCGTCACCCTCTGTCAGCCCAAGCGGCGCAACGCCCAGTCGCCCGCGCTGTGGCGCGCCCTCACCGCGATCGGCCGCGAGCTGCCCGGGACCGTCCGGGTGGTGCTGCTGCGCGCCGAGGGCGTCTCCTTCTCGGCCGGCCTGGACCGCGCGATGTTCACCCCCGAGGGCATCCCCGGCGAGCCCGGCTTCCAGCAGCTGGCCGCCTCCGGCGACCAGGAGCTCGACGCGACCATCGCCGGCTACCAGGAGGCCTTCACCTGGTGGCGCCGCCCCGACCTGGTGACCGTCGCCGCCGTCCAGGGCCACGCCGTCGGCGCGGGCTTCCAGCTGGCCCTCGGCTGCGACCTGCGGGTGGTCGCCGAGGACGTCCAGTTCTCCATGAAGGAGACCTCGCTCGGCCTGGTCCCCGACCTCGCCGGGACCAAGCCGCTGACCGAGCTCGTCGGCTACGCCCGGGCGCTGGAGATCTGCGCCACCGGCCGCTGGATCGGTGCGGCGGAGGCCGCCGCGATCGGCCTGGCCAACCTCGCCGTCCCGGCCGCCGAGCTGGACGCCGCCGCCCGCGACCTCGCCGCCGCCCTGCTCGCCGCCCCGCGCAACGCGGTCATCGAGACCAAGGCCCTGCTCCAGGGCGCCGCCGGCCGCTCCTACGACGAGCAGCGTTCGGCCGAACGGGCGGCGCAGGCCCGCCGGCTGCGCGACCTCGCCGGCATCGGCGACTGACCGGACGCCATCGCACCGGAGGCCCGGCCCCGTGGGACGCACCCACGGCGCCGGGCCTCCGGCGTTCGGGCCTTCCGGCTGCTCCGGGGGCGGGATTCGTGGCGAAATGCCAGAGTTGGACCGATTTGCGATATAGCTGGAGCCGCACGACGGGAGATGAGCCATGCCTGACACTCCGACGCCCGCCACCCTGCACAAGAACGCCCCGCACGGTGGCGCCCCGCACACCGCCGTCCCATCGGCGGGTCCGGGCGCCTCCGGCACGGTCGGCGAGCGCGGCCGCACCGCGCTGGCGGTCGGCGTGGTCGAGAAGATCGCCGGGATGGCCGCGCGCGAGATCAACGGCATCCACGCCCTCGGCTCCGGCCTCGCCCGCACCTTCGGGGCGATGCGCGACCGGGTGCCCGGCGGGCGCGGCAGCGTCGGACGCGGCATCAAGGCGGAGGTGGGGGAGAAGCAGACCGCCATCGACATCGCGCTGGTCGTCGAGTACGGCGTCGTCATCCCCGAACTCGCCCGCCAGGTGCGGGAGAACATCATCGACGCGGTCGAGCGGATGACCGGGCTGGAAGTCGTCGAGGTCAACATCGCCGTCAACGACGTCCATCTGCCCGACGAGCCCGACGTCGTCGAGGAGGAGGAGGAAGCACCCTCCTCCGGGCAACGGCCCAAGCTGAAGTAGTCCGGAGCGGTACCGGCGGAAGACGAGGTGGAACGGATGAACCTGGCCATCGTCGGCCTGGTGGTGGGAATGGCCCTCGGCTTCGCCGGATACTTCGGCGGCTTCGCGGCGTTCCTGCTGGTGGCGGTGCTCGGGGCGGCCGGATTCGTGGTCGGCCGCCTGCTGGAGGGCGACATCGAGCCCGGCGAGCTCGGCGAACTGCTGCGCGGCCGCGACCGGCGCCGCTGATGGCGGGCCTCGTCCCGGTCACCGCCCGCCGGGAACCCGGCGCCCGCGGCCGGCTGCGGCTCGCCGACCGCGTCTACGCCCGGATCGCCGCCCGCGCCGCGAGCGAGGCGCTCGCCAACGCCTGGCACGGCCGCACCGCGCGCGGCGGCCCGCCGAAGGTCTCGGCCACCGGCCCCGCGAGCCCGGGCGCCCCGGTCACCGTCCGGGTCTGCGTCGACCTCCCCTTCCCGGCCGACCTCACCGCGCTCGCCCGCGCCGTCCGCGACCGCGTCACCGCCGACACCCGCGCCCTGACCGGCAGCCGGGTCTCCGAGGTCGTCGTGGTGGTCGAGCACCTGGTCCCGGAGACCGCCCGGTGAGCGCCGGTGCACAGGGCTCCGGCCCCGCGGCGGTGGAGGGGACGCCGACGGCGGCGCCGGCCGGGAAGGTGCGCCGGCCCCGGGCCCCGCGCACCGTGGCCGCCGCCGTGGTGGCCACCGTGCTGCTGGTGGTGGCCGGAGGGCTGCTCTACGACGTGATCGCCGTGCGGACCGGGCACCGGGCCCGGCCGTGGCGCGCGGAGCTGGCCGACGAACTGGCCACCCGGCACCTGGACGACCCGGCCGTGCTGGCCGGCGCCGGTGCGGGCGTGCTGCTCGGCGCCCTGCTGCTCGGGCTCGCCCTCGCGCCCGGGCTGCGCCGCTGGCTGCCGCTGCGCCCGCACGGGGCCACCGCCGCGGCCGTCGACCGCTCCGGGGTGGCCGCCCTGCTGGCCGACCGGGCCGCCGTGCTGCCGGGCGTCGAGCACCTGCGGGTGCGGGTCGGCCGGCGCCGGGTGCGGATCGCGCTGGCCGGCCCGGCCGACCCGGCCTCGGTGCAGCGCCGGCTGCGCGAGGAGCTGGCGGCCGTCGCCCTGGCCCGGCCGCCGCGCCTGGACGTGCGGACGGCGGGCCGGCGCGGGCGCGCGCGGCCGCAGGGGGAACCCGGGCCGGACGCGGAAGCCGGGCCGGACGCGGAACCCGGGCCGGACGGGGTGACCGGGGCGGACGGGGAGGCGGCGGACGGCCCCGGGAAGGACACCCGGGCCGCGACGGGCGGGGGCGCCGAGTGAGCCGCGGCACCGTCAACCGGCTGCTGCTGGGGGTGGTCGGGGCGGCGCTGCTGGCAGCCGGGGTGCTGGTGCTGGCCGGCGGACTCGACCTGTACGGGCGTCTCGGCGTCGACCCGCCGTCCTGGTGGCCGCTCACCTCGCCCGACCAGCCGGTGGTGAGCGCCGACTCGCGCACCCGGTGGGTGGGTGAGTCCTGGTGGTGGCCGGTGGCGATCGGCGGGCCGGCCGTGGTGGTCGCCGGAACCGCCTGGTGGCTGCTGGCCCAGCTGCGCCGCAGCGGTCCGACGAGCGTGCTGCTGCCCACCCCCGGTGCGCCGGGGCTGCGGCTGCGGCTGCGGACCCGGGCGCTGGAGGAGGCGGTGGAGATCGGGGCGGTGGAGCTGCCGGAGGTCGAGCGGGTGGGCGTCCGGCTGGTGCGCGGCACGCGGCACCCGCGGCTGCGGGCGGCCGTGCGGATGACCCCGGGCGGTGATCCGGCCGCGCTCGCCGAGCACTTCGAGTCCGGCCCGCGCGCCGGGGCGCTGGCCAGCCTGGGCCTGCCGGACCTGCCCGCCGACCTGCGGATCCGGGTGGTCGCGGCCCGGCCCGAGGTGACCGGGCGGCGCCGCCGCCGCGGCCGCCGGCCGCGGGTGGTCTGACGCCGCCCGGTGGTGCTCAGAGCCCGCGCAGCGCGCCGCCGTCGACGGGGACCATGACCCCGGTGAGGTAGGAGGCGGCGGGGGAGAGCAGGAAGGCGGCGACCTTGCCGAACTCCTCGGGGGTGCCGTACCGGCCGAGCGGGATGTCGGCGCTGTTGCGGGCGCGGGCGGCCTCGGGGTCGCCGCCGAGGGCGTCGAGCTCGCGCACCCGGTCGGTGTCGATCCGGGCCGGCAGCAGACCGACCACCCGGATGCCGCGCGGGCCGAGCTCGTCGGCGAGCGACTTGGCGGCCATCGCGAGGCCGGGGCGCAGCCCGTTGGAGATGCCGAGGCCGGCGATGGGCTGGCGGACGGAGCCGGAGAGCACGAAGCCGATCACCCCGCCCTCGCCGAGCGTGCCGGCGGCGGCGCGGGCGATCCGCAGGGCGCCGAGGAAGACCGCGTCGAAGGCGTCCCGCCAGGCCTCCTCGGGCGCGGCGGCCACCGTGCCGGCCTGCGGGCCGCCGACGCTGATCAGCACGCCGTCCAGCCGGCCGAAGCGCTCGACGGCGGCCGTCAGCAGCCGTTCGGCGGTGGCCGGGTCGGCGTTGTCGGCCACCAGCCCGTGCACGGCCTCCGGTCCGCCGCCGAGCCCGGCGAGTTCGGCGACCGCCGCCTCGACGGCCTCCGGCCCGCGGCCGGTGACCAGCACCCGGGCGCCGTCCGCGGCGAGCTCCCGGGCGGTGGCCAGCCCCAGGCCCCGGGTCGCGCCGGTGACCACGTACACCTTGTTCTGCAGTCCAAGATCCATGGGGCCATCCTGCCGCGTCGGCCGGGGCGGCGGGTACGCCGGCCGCCCATGGCGTTGGCGTTGACGCGGGCGTCAAGGTCTACCGTCGTTCCCGGCGGCGTTCGAACAGCGGCCGGAAGGGCAGGGTCCGGACATGCGGATCGGTGAACTGGCGAAGCGGGCGGGGACCACCACCCGGGCACTGCGGTACTACGAGCAGCTCGGGCTGCTCCCGGCCCGGCGGGCCGGCAACGGCTACCGCGCGTACGGCGAGGAGGACCTGCGGCTGCTGCGGCAGATCCGCACCCTTCAGGACTTCGGCTTCGGCCTGGAGGAGACCAGGCCGTTCGTCGAGTGCCTGCAGGCCGGGCACCCGCACGGCGACTCCTGCCCGGCCTCGCTGGAGGTCTACCGGAAGAAGCTGTCCGAGCTGGACGAGTGCATCGCCCGGCTGCAGGAGGTCAGGACCCGGGTGTCCGCGCAGTACGCCCGGGCCGAGCGGGAGCGCGACGCGCTCGCCGCGGGGGCCTCCGCGGAGCCGCCGCAGTGCGAGTGGGCCGTACCGGCGGCCCCCGACCGGGACGAGTGGGAGAAGAGGTAGGCCATGGTGCAGATCACAGGGGTGGCGGCGGTGACGGACGAGACCTTCGCCGCCGAGGTGCTGGCGGCCGAGGGGCCGGTGCTGGTGGACTTCACGGCGGACTGGTGCCCGCCGTGCCGCCAGATGGTGCCGGTGCTGGCGGACATCGCCCGGGAGGAGGCGCACCGGCTGACCGTGGTCAGCCTGGACGTCGACCACAACCCGCAGACCCAGGCGGCGTACGGGGTGCTGTCGATGCCGACGCTGATGGTGTTCCGCGGCGGCGAGCCGGTGAAGTCGGTCGTCGGCGCCCGGGCCAAGGCCCGGCTGCTGCGCGAACTGGACGACGTGCTCTGACGGGGTCCCCGGCGGCCGCGGTCCGGGCGGGCGGGGCTCAGGCCGGGACGGCGACCGCGACGCCCTCGGCCCCGGCGGCCTCCTTGCGGCGGTCCCTGGCCTCGCGCCGGGCCATCACCACGAAGCCGACCGGGATCATCGCGGTGAACAGCCACCACTGGATCGCGTACGCCATGTGCGGTCCGATGTCGGAGTGGTTGGGCTCGGGCAGCAGCTCGGGCTGCTCCGCCGGGGCCGGCTCGGTGGCGGTGAGCTCCAGGTAGCCGCCGAGCAGGGCGGCGCCGCTCTCCTTGGCCTGCTGGCCGGTGCTGATCAGGTTGAACTGCCGGTCCGGCAGTCCGGCCCGGTCCTTGAGGCTGCCGGAGGCGGTCTCGTCGGCGCGCAGCCGGCCGGTCAGGGCGACCTGGCCGGCCGGTGCGGCCGGGACGGCCGGGTAGTCGGTGGCGGAGGTGCCGGAGGGCACCCAGCCGCGGTTGACCAGGACGGTGCCCGCGCCGTCGGCCAGCACCAGCGGGGTGACCACGAAGTAGCCGATCTTGTCCCCGCTGGAGTCGGTCCGCTTGCGGACCACGAACTCGTGCGCCGGGTCGTACGTACCGGTGGCCGTCACGGGCCGCCAGGTGAGGCTCCTGGGCACGGCGAAGCCGGGCGCCGCCGACAGGGTGTCGTAGGGCACCGGCCCGGCGGTGAGGGCCTGGGCGATCAGCTCGTTGCGGTCCACCCGCGCCTCGTGGCGGTGCAGCTGCCAGAACCCCAGCCGGATGGTCGTGGGGATCAGCAGCAGGGCGATCAGCAGGGCGATCAGCCAGCGCCGGGAGAGCAGAAAACGGTACACATGGGCACGGTACGCCCTGCTCACAACCGGCTCACGCACCGGGGTGCGGGGCGACCTCGCGCAGCAGCTGGAGGAAGGCGTCCTCGCCGACGACCGGGGTGCCGACCTCGCGGGCCTTGCGGGCCTTGCCGCTCCAGCTGTCCGGCTCGTTGGTGACCAGCAGGCTGGTGAGCCGGCTCACCGAGGTGGCGATGTGCAGGCCGGCCTCGACGGCGCGGTCCTCCAGCAGCTCGCGGTCGGTGGCGGTGTCGCCGGTGAACGCCACCCGCATGCCCTGGACGAGCGGCTTGCCGTCCTCCCAGCGCCCGGGGTTCGGGTACGGGCACGGCGGGCGCTTCCTGGCCTGCCGGTAGGCGGCGCCGGTCCAGGAGGCCCGGGCGGGGGAGGCGGGCGCGTCCTCGCCGAGGTCCGTGACGGCCACGCAGGACTGCAGCGGCAGCGGGACGCCCCCCGAGCGGGCCAGCGCCAGGCTGGGGCGGAACGCCTCGGCGAGCACCCGGGCGTCGTCCAGCGCGTTGTGCGCCCGGAGCTGGTGGACGCCGAAGTGCGCGGCCAGCGAGGACAGCTTGCCGTTGGGCAGCGGCAGCCGCAGGTCACGGGCCAGCACCATGGTGCACAGCCGCTGCTCGACCGGGGCGCGCAGGCCGGCCCGGGAGAACTCGCGGGAGATCATGTTCCAGTCGAAGAGCGCGTTGTGGGCGACCATCACCCGGCCGCGCAGCCGCTCGGCGAACTCCTCGGCGATCTCCGGGAAGGTGGGCGCGCCGGCCAGCTGGTCGTCGGTGAGGCCGTGGATCCAGACCGGGCCGGGATCGCGCTCGGGGTTGACCAGGGTGTACCAGTGGTCGGTGACGTCGCCGTCCTCGTCCAGCTGGTAGACGCCCGCCGAGATGACGCGGTCCGTGCGGCCGAGGCCGGTGGTCTCGACGTCGACCACCGCGAAGCCGCCGGCGGGTGCGGCGGAGCGCTGGGCCGGGACCGCGGCGGTCCGCGGTGCTGCGCCGGGGGTCTCGGGCTGGATCGCGTACATGGTCCAACAGGATAAGGCCCGCCGCCGACCGCGGACGGTCCTTCGCCGGCGGCGGGGGTCCTCCGGAAGGTCGGTCGCAGGGGCCCGGAATAGAGTGGACGGTGCAGTCGTCGTACATCCGGTCGATTGTTCTCCGGTCGCCCGCGACACCCCTGCGGGCACCTCTGCGAAGGACGAACCCCCATGCGTGCCACGGTCATCCACGGTCCCCACGACATCCGGATCGAGGAGGTGCCGGACGCGGCGGTGCGGCAACCGACCGACGCGGTGGTGCGGGTGGTGAACGCCTGCATCTGCGGCAGCGACCTGTGGGCGTACCGGGGCGTCGCCTCGCGGGTGGCCGGGCAGCGGATCGGGCACGAGTTCCTCGGCGTGGTGGAGGAGACCGGCGCCGAGGTGCGCGGCTTCCGCCGGGGCGACCTCGTGGTGGCGCCGTTCGTCTGGTCGGACGGCACCTGTGACTTCTGTCGCGAGGGCCTGCAGACCTCCTGCCCGCACGGCGGCTTCTGGGGCCAGGTCGGCTCGGACGGCGGCCAGGGCGAGGCGGTGCGCGTCCCGTTCGCGGACGGCACCCTGGTCAAGCTGCCCAAGGAGGCGCAGGGCGACGAGAAGCTGCTGCCGGGACTGCTGGCGCTGTCCGACGTGATGGCGACCGGGCACCACGCGGCCGTCTCGGCGCGGGTGCGGCCGGGCGTCACGGTGGCGGTGGTCGGCGACGGCGCGGTGGGCCTGTGCGGGGTGCTGGCCGCCTCCCGGCTGGGCGCGGGGCGGATCATCGCGCTGGGGCGGCACACCGCCCGCACCGACCTGGCCCGCCGGTTCGGCGCGACCGACGTGGTGGCCGAGCGCGGCGAGGCGGCGATCGAGGCGGTCCGGGAGCTGACCGGCGGGCAGGGCGCGCACGCGGTGCTGGAGGCGGTCGGCACCGAGGAGTCGATGCGCACCGCGGTCTCGATCGCCCGGGACGGCGGCGCGGTCGGCTACGTGGGCGTGCCGCACGGCGGCAGCGCGGGCGTCGACATCGGGCAGATGTTCGGCCGGAACGTCTCGCTGGGCGGCGGCGTCGCGCCGGCCCGCGCCTACATCCCCGAGCTGCTGCCGGACGTCCTGTCCGGGGCGATCGAGCCGGGCCTGGTCTTCGACCGCACGGTGGACCTCGACGGCGTCCCGGACGGCTACCGGGCGATGGACGACCGTTCGGCCCTGAAGGTGCGGATCGCTTTCTGACGCGTCGACGTTGACGGGTGACCAGGGGTGGTCCGGCGGGCCGGGCCACCCCTCATTCATGCCCGGACGGGTGGTTTTCGGTCATTCGACTACGGCGGAGGGGTGAAGGCCTGTCCGGCCACGGTCAAACTCTTCCGGGTGAAATCCGGCACTCCCGGCATGGCGCGGCGCGCAGACTGCTTGTGACTTCGCTCACGTTCGATCGTTTCCACTGGTGCGACCGCTACGCCGAAGGAGTGAGGAGTCAGAGTGGAATCGCCGCCGATCACCACCACCCCCAGCGAAACCCAACTCATCGAGGAGAGCGCGGAGTTCCGTACCCTCCGGCGCTCGTTCCGGAACTTCGCGTTCCCGGTCACCATCGGTTTCGTGCTCTGGTACCTGCTCTACGTGCTGCTCTCCGGCTACGCCCCCGCCCTGATGGGCACCCGGGTGGCCGGGCACATCAACGTCGCCCTCGCGCTCGGGCTGATGCAGTTCGTCACCACCTTCGCCATCGCCGCCTGGTACGCGCACTACGCCGACCGGAGGATCGACCCCGGCGCGTCCGCGATCCGCGAGGCGCGCGGTGCGGTCGTCCACGCCCCCCGGGAGGCCGCCGAATGAACCTGCTCGCCAGCTCCGCCACCGACCACCGCGGCCTCACCATGGCCCTGTTCGGGCTCTTCGTGCTCGCCACCCTCGGCATCACCGTCTGGGCCGGCCGGCAGACCAAGGACGCCGCCGACTTCTACGCCGGCGGCCGCGCCTTCTCCGGCTTCCAGAACGGCCTCGCCATCTCCGGCGACTACATGTCCGCCGCGTCCTTCCTGGGCATCGCCGGCGCCATCGCGCTGTTCGGCTACGACGGCTTCCTCTACTCCATCGGCTTCCTGGTCGCCTGGCTGGTCGCGCTGCTGCTGGTCGCCGAACCGCTGCGCAACTCCGGCCGCTACACCATGGCCGACGTGCTGGCCTTCCGGATGCGCCAGCGCCCGGTGCGCACCGCCGCCGGCATCTCCACCATCGTGGTGTCGATCTTCTACCTGCTCGCCCAGATGGTCGGCGCCGGCAGCCTGGTCGCCCTGCTCCTCGGGGTCAGCGGCGACGCCGCCAAGCGCTGGACCATCGTCGCGGTCGGCGCGCTGATGGTCCTCTACGTCGCCCTGGGCGGCATGAAGGGCACCACCTGGGTGCAGATCGTCAAGGCGGTGCTGCTGATCGCCGGCACCGCGCTGATGACCGTCCTGGTGCTGGCCAAGTACCACTTCGACCTCTCCGCCCTGCTCGGCGCCGCCGCCGCCGCCAGCGGCAAGGCCGACGCCTTCCTCGAACCGGGGCTGAAGTACGGCGTCACCGAGATCAGCAAGCTCGACTTCCTCAGCCTCGGCCTCGCCCTGGTGCTCGGCACCGCCGGGCTGCCGCACATCCTGGTCCGGTTCTACACCGTGCCCACCGCCAAGGCCGCCCGGAAGTCGGTGCTCTGGGCGATCGGCATCATCGGCGGCTTCTACCTGATGACCCTCGCGCTCGGCTTCGGCGCCGCCGCCCTGGTCGGCCCCAAGGCGATCAAGGCCGCCAACGCGGCCGGCAACACCGCCGCACCGCAGCTCGCCGAGCAGCTCGGCGGCGGCCCGGGCACCACCGGCGGGGCGGTGCTGCTCGCGGTGATCTCCGCGGTCGCCTTCGCCACCATCCTCGCCGTCGTCGCCGGGCTGACCCTCGCCTCCTCGGCCTCCTTCGCCCATGACCTCTACGCCAACGTGTTCCGGCGCGGCAAGGTCTCCGAGCGCGAGGAGGTGCGCGTCGCCAAGTGGGCCGCCGCCGCCATCGGCGCGGTGGCGATCGTGCTGAGCCTGTTCGCCGACAAGCTCAACGCCGCCGCCCTGGTCGCCCTGGCCTTCGCGGTCGCCGCCTCGGCGAACCTGCCCACCCTGCTGTACTCGCTGTTCTGGAAGCGCTTCACCACCACCGGCGCGGTCAGCTCGGTCTACGCCGGACTGTTCTCCTCGGTGCTGCTGGTCGTCTTCTCCCCGGTCGTCTCGGGCGGGAAGAACGCGCTCCTCCCGCACGCCGACTTCCACTGGTTCCCGCTGGAGAACCCCGGCCTGGTCTCCATCCCGGTGGGCTTCGCGGCGGGCTGGGTCGGCACCGTGCTCTCCCGCCGCGAGGCCGATCCGGCGAAGTACGCTGAACTGGAGGTCCGCTCGCTGACCGGGCTGGGCGCCCACTGACCGACGGGTGGTGACTAAGCTGGCCCGGTCCCGCCGTGACGGCGGCCGGGCCGGCCGCCCCCGGCGGCACCTCACTCGGGAAGGGACCGCCGTGCTGCTCGACACCTTCGGCCGCCGCGCCGTCGACCTGCGGGTCTCCCTCACCGACCGGTGCAATCTGCGCTGCACCTACTGCATGCCCGAGGAGGGCCTGCAGTGGCTGACCCGGCCCGAGCTGCTCACCGACGAGGAGATCGTCCGGCTGGTGGGCCTCGCCGTGCGCGACCTCGGCGTGCGGGAGGTCCGCTTCACCGGCGGCGAGCCGCTGCTGCGCCCCGGGGTGGTCGGCATCGTCGAGGCCTGCGCGGCCCTCGACCCGCGCCCGGAGCTCTCGCTCACCACCAACGGCATCGGCCTCGCCCGCACCGCGACGGCGCTGCGGGCGGCGGGCCTGGACCGGGTCAACGTCTCGCTCGACACCCTCGACGAGTCCACCTTCCACACCCTCACCCGGCGCCGGCGCCTCCACGACGTGCTGGCCGGCCTGGCCGCCGCCGAGGCCGCCGGGCTCACCCCGGTCAAGCTCAACGCGGTGCTGATGCGCGGCGTCAACGAGCACGAGGCGCCCGAGCTGCTCGCCTGGTGCCTGGAGCGCGGCTACGAGCTGCGGTTCATCGAGCAGATGCCGCTGGACGCCCAGCACGGCTGGGACCGCTCCGCGATGATCACCGCCGGGGAGATCCTGGAGCGGCTGTCCGCCCGGTTCACCCTCACCCCCGAGCCCTCCGCCGCCCGCGGCGCGGCCCCCGCCGAACGCTGGCTGGTGGACGGCGGCCCGGGGCGGGTCGGCGTGATCGCCTCGGTGACCCGCCCGTTCTGCCGCGCCTGCGACCGCACCCGGCTCACCGCCGACGGCCAGGTCCGCAACTGCCTGTTCGCCACCGGGGAGACCGACCTGCGCACCGCCCTGCGCTCGGGCGCCGACGACGCCGAACTGGCCGCACTGTGGCGGGCCGCGATGTGGGGCAAGAAGGCCGGTGCCGGCATCGACGACCCGGACTTCCACCAGCCGCAGCGGCCGATGTCGGCCATCGGCGGCTGAGGATCAGTCCTCCGCGGGGGTCCACTCGGCGAAGGCCGTGACCTCCTTGAGGAAGCCGCGCACGCCGAGGAACTGCGAGAGGTGCTCGCGGTGCTCGTCGCAGGCCAGCCAGGTCTTCCGGCGGTCCGGGGTGTGCAGCTTGGGGTTGTTCCACACCAGCACCCAGAGCGCGTCCGCGCGGCAGCCCTTGGCGGAGCAGATCGGGGTCTGCGGCTGGGGGGCGTCGGGGAGCAGCATCGGCGGTCGTCCTCGGGCGGTCGGCGGGGCGTGGTCACCGCCAGTCTGTCACGCACCGGGGGGCCGGGAGAAAGTGCGCATGGCGACGCCGGGCAGCCACGGGGGGAGCCGCCCGGCGTCGGTCCGTCGCTCCGACGGGGGATGCGGAGCGCGTACGCAGTATGTCACGGCCCGGGGTGGGTATGGGGAGGTCTTGCATGATTAATCTGAGCTTCTTTTGAGCTTTCCGGCCCGACAAGGGGTGGATAGTGGCTCAAAACGGACGGTCAGCTCGGGCCCTGTGAAGAATCGGTGGGCACACGCCCGGCCCCATCAGCACCCTGCGTCACATCCGCACCGAGCGGACCGGCGCCGCCGGGGCCCAGCATCAGCGGCGTGGTGGGGGGCACGTCGAAGGTGGACGGCAGACCCGGGGCCCGCTCCCGGCCCGCGTTGGCGAGCAGCACCGCGAAGTACGGCAGCAGCACCCCGCCCGCCAGGGCGGCGAAAGCCAGCCATCGCTGGACGTCCCACAGCACCACCGCGAGCAGCACGCAGACCGTCCGCAGCAGCATCGAGGCCACGTACCGGCGCTGCCGCCCGCGGACGTCCTCGCTGAGGCTGCTGCGGGCCCCCGTGATCCGGTAGACCCGACCGCCGTCGGCACTCTTGCCCATGTCCCAAACCGCCCTCGTCCACGCACCCGCGCGCCTCGCCGCGCTGCCGTCTCACGGTACGCCGGGAGGGCACCGGCGACGAGACCGGGTCGCGCGAGCGTCCCCCGATCGGCCCCCGTCAGTCCCGGGAGAGGTACTGCGGCGGCACCGCGTCCGTCAGCCAGACCCCGTTGGCGCTCACCCGGAACTCGTGGCCCGCCGCCGCCATCGCGGCCGCGTCCACCCGGAGCACCACCGGCCGGCCGTGCCGGGCGCCCACCCGGGTGGCGGTTTCGGTGTCCGCCGACAGGTGGACGTCCCGGCGGGCCATCGGGCGCAGCCCCTCGTGGAGGATCGCCGCCAGGCTGCGGGTCGCGGTGCCGTGGAACAGCACCGGCGGGGGCTCGGTGGCGGCCAGACCGAGGTCGACCGCCACCGTGTGCCCCTGGCTGGCCCGGATCGACAGGCCGTCCGGCGAGTAGGCGAAGCGGCGCTTGTTGTTGGTCGCCACCACGTGGTCCAGCTCGGCCCTGGTCAGCCGGGTGCCCCGGGCCGCCAGCGCGCCGAGCAGCACGTCCACCCGCACCCAGCCGGCCGCGTCCAGGGCGATCCCCACCCGGCCCGGGTCGTGCCGCAGGATGCCCGACAGCATCCTGCTGGTCCTCACCACGCGCCTCTCGTCCACGCCTGTCGTTCCTCTCCGGTCGGGCCGCCCGGCTACGAGGCCTGGCTGACCGAGCTCATGTTGAATCCGGGAACCCGGACCGGCGGCATCGCCGCCCGGGTGAACCAGTCGCTCCACTCGCGCGGCAGGCAGCGCTCCGTGCGGCCGACCTCGGTGATCCGGCCGAGGAGGTCCACCGGCGACTCGTTGAAGCGGAAGTTGTTGACCGCCCCGACCACCTCGCCGTTCTCCACCAGGTAGACGCCGTCCCGGGTCAGGCCGGTCAGCAGCAGCGTCGCCGGGTCCACCTCGCGGATGTACCAGAGGCAGGTGAGCAGCAGGCCGCGCTCGGTCCGGGCGATCATCTCCTCCAGCGTCGGCGCGTCCTGCTGACCGGCCGTCTCCAGCACGAGGTTGCCGACCTCCGGGCGCACCGGCAGCCCGGCCAGGGCCGCCGAGTGCCGGTTGGTGACCAGGCCGGTCAGCTCGCCGTCGCGGATCCAGTCGGTGGCGGTCAGCGGCAGACCGTTGTCGAACACCGAGGACTCGCCCTCACCGCCGGAGGCCAGCACGAACGGCGCGCACTCCAGGCCCGGCTCGTGCGGGTCGGAGCGCAGCGTCAGCGGCAGCCCGGCCAGCTTCTCGCCGATCCGCGTCCCGCCGCCGGGCCTGGAGAAGACCGTGCGGCCCTCGAAGGCGTCCCGGCCGCCGGCCGACCACGACAGGTACACCATCAGGTCGGCGACGGCGGACGGCGGCAGCAGCGTCTCGTAGCGGCCGGCCGGCAGGTCGATCCGGCGGCTGCCCCAGCCGAGCCGCCGGGTCGCCTCGGCGTGCAGGGCGGCGACGTCCACGTCGGAGAAGTCCCGGGTGGAGGCACCGGTCCAGGCCGAGCCGGACAGGTCGGCGGTCTTGGCGTTCAGCTCGACCGTGCCGGTCGGCTGGTCGTGGCGCAGCCGCAGACCGGTGGAGGTGCCCAGGTAGCTGGTGACCAGCTCGTGCCGGGCGAAGCCGTACAGCAGCTCGCCCTGCTCGGCGGCGCGGGCGAAGGCCCGGCCGAGGGCCGGTCCGAACTCCTCGAACACGGCGACCGAGGTCTCGGCGGGCGGCTCGGTGAAGTGCGGCGAGTTCCGCTGCTCGGCCGCGGTGACCAGCGGCTGCGCGTCCTCGGCCGGGCCGGCCGCGCGGGCGGCCGCCTCGGCGGCCCGCACCAGGTCCGCCACCTCCTGCGGGCCGACGGCCTCGCGGGAGACCACGCCGGAGGCGGTGCCCTCGGCGCCGGCCACCGTGGCGATCACGGTGAGCCGCCGGCCCCGGGTGACGCCGTTGGTGGTGAGCGCGTTGCCGGCCCAGCGCAGGTTGGCGGTCGACTCCTCGTCGGCGATCACCACGCAGCCGTCGGCGCGGGAGAGGCCGAGCGCCAGCTCGACGAGTTCGTGGGGCTGCGTCGTCGCGGTCATCAGTGACCCGCCTCCTGCTGGGTGTTGAGCACGTTGACGTTGCGGAACAGCGCCGAGGGACAGCCGTGGCTGACCGCGGCGACCTGGCCGGGCTGCGCCTTGCCGCAGTTGAAGGCACCGCCCAGGACGTAGGTCTGCGGGCCGCCGACGGCCGCCATCGAGCCCCAGAAGTCGGTGGTGGTGGCCTGGTAGGCGAAGTCCTTCACCTGGCCCGCGAGTTCGCCGTTCTTGATGGCGTAGGCGCGCTGGCCGGTGAACTGGAAGTTGTACCGCTGCATGTCGATCGACCACGAACGGTCTCCGACGATGTAGAGACCGTTCTCGACGCCCGCGAACAGGCCCTCGGTGGACGGGCCGCCCTCGGCCGGGCGCAGCGAGACATTGGCCATCCGCTGCACCGGGACGTGCGCGGGGGAGTCCGCGAAGGCGCAGCCGTTGGAGCGCTCGAAGCCCTTGAGCTTCGCCATCGCGCGGTCGAGCTGGTAGCCGACCAGCACGCCGTCCTTGACGAGGTCCCAGGACTGCGCGGCCACCCCCTCGTCGTCGTAGCCGACGGTGGACAGCCCGTGCTCGGCGGTGCGGTCGCCGGTGACGTGCATCAGCTCCGAGCCGTACTGCAGCGAGCCGAGCTTGTCGAAGGTGGCGAAGGAGGTGCCCGCGTAGGCGGCCTCGTAGCCGAGGGCGCGGTCCAGCTCGGTGGCGTGGCCGATCGACTCGTGGATGGTCAGCCAGAGGTTGGACGGGTCGATCACCAGGTCGTAGCGGCCCGGCTCGACGCTCGGCGCCTTCATCTTCTCGGCCAGCAGGACGGGCAGTCCGGCGAGCTCGGCGTCCCAGTCCCACCCGGTGCCCGTCAGGTACTCCCAGCCGCGCCCGGCCGGCGGCGCCAGGGTGCGCATCGAGTCGAAGGCACCGGTGCGCCCGTCCACCGAGGTGGCCTCCAGCACCGGGTGCAGCCGCACCCGCTGCTGGGTGGTGACGGTCCCGGAGGTGTCCGCGTAGAACTTGTTCTCCTGGACGGTCAGCAGGGTCGCCTGGACGTGCGAGACGCCCTCGGCGGCAAGCAGCCGGGTGCTCCACTCGGCGAGCAGCGCCGTCTTCTCGGCGTCCGGCACCTCGAAGGGGTTCACGTCGTAGGCGGAGACCCAGGTGACGTCGCGGTGCACCGGCTCGTCGGCCAGCTCGACCCGCTGCGCCGATCCCGCCGCGCGGCTGATCCCGCCGGAGAGCCCGGCCACCGCGACGGCCTGCCCGGCCACCCGGGCCGCCGCGTCCGGGGTGAGGTCCACCCCGGCGGCGAAGCCCCAGGCGCCGTCCAGCAGCACCCGCACGGCGAAGCCGAGCTGGACGCTGTCGGAGGTGCCGGACGGGCGGGCGTCGCGCAGCCGCCAGGAGGCGCTGCGCACCTGCTCCAGGCGGAAGTCGGCGTGCGTCGCACCGAGTTCGCGGGCCCGGGTGAGGGCGGCGTCGGCGAGGGCGTGCAGCGGGTGGCCGAGGAAGAGCGGGTCGACGGCACGCGCGGCGCCGCCGCGGGGCGCGGGCGTGCTGGTCGGGGGCAGCGGAGGCAATCGGGCTCCCTGGTCGGGCGGACGGCGGTGCGGCGCCCCGATACGGACAAGGGCACCCGAACCGCATCATTGCCCGTCAAGGGGGTTTCGGCCAGCGCATTTCCGGTGCGGCGGCCAGACCCCAGGGCTCGTCTTCACACCCCCGCCTGCCGGGCGACGCCTGGGCACGCACCTCGCCGCGTTGTCGTCGGTCGCCGATGCTCCGCATGGACTCCCTCCTCCGCCTTGCGATGCACGCACACAGACGCCGCCCGGCCCGCCCTCCGGGCGGACGACGGGGGTGTGAAGACGACCCCTAGCGAACGCCCTCCCACCAGCCGTCCAGCTCCGGCGGGTTGTCGACGTCCACCCGCTCGCCGGGGCGCGGGACCGCCAGCGGCACGCCGTGCTCCTTGGCGGCCACCAGCAGCCGCTCGACCGGCTCGGCCCACGGGTGCAGCCCCAGGTTGAAGGTGCACCAGTGCACCGGCAGCAGCAGTCCGGCGTTCAGCTCCCGGTGGGCGAGGACGGCGTCCTCGGGCGTCATGTGGATGTCCGCCCAGGCCGGGTCGTAGGCGCCGACCTGGACGAGCGCGGCGTCGAACGGGCCGTGCGCGGCGCCGATCCGCGCGTAGCCCTCGAAGTAGCCGGAGTCGCCGGTGTAGTAGACCTTGCGGCCCGGCCCGGCGATCACCCAGGAGCCCCACAGGGTGGTGTTGCGGGTCAGCCCGCGGCCGGAGAAGTGGTAGGCGGCGGTCAGCGTGAGCGCCAGGTCACCGAGGGTGCAGGTCTCGTCCCAGTCCAGCTCGATGATCCGGTGTTCGGGCACGCCCCAGCGGCGCAGGTGGGCGCCGATGCCGAGCGGCACCGCGAACGGCGCGGACTGGCTGCGCACCAGCCGCCGGACCGTCGCCATGTCCAGGTGGTCGTAGTGGTCGTGCGAGATGAGCACCGCGTCCACCTGCGGCAGCTCCTCCAGCTCCACCGGCACCGGGTGCAGCCGGCGCGGGCCGACCTGCGCGGCGGGGGAGCAGCGCTCGCTCCAGACCGGGTCGAGCAGCACCCGCGAACCCTCGATCTCCACCAGCGCCGAGGCGTGCCCGTACCAGGTGACCGCCACGCCCTCGGCGGCCGGGCCCGCGGCGTCGGCCGGGCGGACGGTGGGCACCGGCCGGCCCGGCGTGCGGCCCTCGCGCTGGAACAGCGCCCGGCGCACCGTGCCCGGGTCGATGCCGGCCGGCGCGGACGCCCGGGCCAGCACGGAGGGCGCGTTGTGGAAGACGCCGTCGCGGTACTGGGGGGAGTTGCGCAGCCGCTCCTCCCGTTCGCCGTCCGGCCGGCGGCCGAACGCCGCCGGGAGGTCGCGCAGCGCCCAGGCGACCGCTCCCGCGCCGACCGCCAGTGCGGCCAGGGCCGCCAGTCGTCCGCGCCGATGGGTGGTCCCGGCCCGTGCCTCGCTCATTGCGCGCTCCGCCTCCGCTCGTCACCGGGGCCGGTTACCGGCTGCGGGCCGCTGCGGGCCCGGTGCGGCGGCCCCGGCGTGGTGCCGCACCAGGGGCACAACGGGCATGCCCCGTCGTCGGGTTCCCGGACGACCGGCTCAGTGGACACGACAACGTGGCGGGGACCGGCGGGCGCATAGCGGGAAGCCGGCCGGACACGGATTGTCGGGTACCGACAGTTCCGTCGGTGCGGCGCTGTGGGAGACCGATTCGTCGCGGCGCCGGAACGACCGATAGCGTCAAGCATCGCGTACTCGTTGCGACGTACGCGGACATCACGCAGTGGCGCGCGGGCATCACGGCGTGCGCACCCAACGGAGAGAGGTGGATCGTTGAGCCGCTCGGTTCTCGTCACCGGAGGCAACCGGGGCATCGGCCTCGCGATCGCCCAGGCCTTCGCCGAGGCGGGCGACAAGGTCGCCATCACCAGCCGGTCGGGTGAGGTGCCCGAGCAGCTGGCCAAGTACGACGTGCTCGCGGTGCGCTGCGACATCACCGACAGCGCCCAGGTGGACGCCGCCCTGACCGAGGTCGAGGCCGCGCACGGTGCCGTCGAGGTGCTGGTCGCCAACGCCGGGATCACCAACGACACCCTGCTGCTGCGGATGTCGGAGGAGGCCTTCACGTCCGTCCTGGACACCAACCTCACCGGGACCTTCCGCGTCGTGAAGCGCGCGTCCAAGCTGATGATGCGCGCCCGCAAGGGCCGGATCGTGCTGATCTCCTCGGTCGTCGGCCTCTCCGGCTCCCCGGGCCAGGCCAACTACGCCGCGTCCAAGGCGGGCCTGGTCGGCTTCGCCCGTTCGCTGGCCCGCGAGCTGGGCCCGCGCAACATCACCGTCAACGTGGTCGCCCCCGGCTTCGTGGACACCGACATGACCGCGGTGCTCAGCGACGAGCGCCGCGCGGAGATCGTCGCCGGCGTGCCCCTGGGCCGCTACGCGGCGCCCGCCGAGGTCGCTTCCACCGTGCGGTTCCTCGGTTCGGACGAGGCCGCGTACATCACCGGAGCCGTCATTCCCGTCGACGGCGGATTGGGCATGGGTCACTGAGACATGAGCGGAATCCTTGAGGGCAAGCGCATCCTCATCACCGGTGTGCTGCTGGAGTCCTCCATCGCCTTCCACGCCGCCAAGCTGGCCCAGGAGCAGGGCGCCGAGGTCATCCTGACCGCCTTCCCGAGGCCGAGCCTGACCGAGCGCGTCGCCAAGAAGCTGCCGAACCCGGTCAAGGTCCTGGAGCTGGACGTCTCCAACCCGGAGCAGCTGGCCGGCATCGCCGACCAGGTGCGCGAGCACCTGCCGAGCCTGGACGGCATCGTCCACTCGATCGGCTTCGCCCCGCAGGACGCCCTGGGCGGCAACTTCCTGAACACGCCGTGGGAGTCCGTGGCCACCGCCATGCACGTCTCGGCGTACTCGCTGAAGTCGCTGACCACGGCGCTGCTGCCGCTGATGCAGGACGGCGGCTCGGTCGTCGGCCTCACCTTCGACGCGCAGTTCGCCTGGCCGCAGTACGACTGGATGGGCCCGGCGAAGGCCGCCCTGGAGTCCACCAACCGCTACCTGGCCCGCTACCTGGGCGAGCGGGACATCCGCTGCAACCTGGTCTCGGCCGGCCCGCTCGGCTCGATGGCCGCCAAGTCCATCCCGGGCTTCGGCGACCTGGCCGCCACCTGGGACAACCGCTCGCCGATGAAGTGGGACCTGAACGACCCGGAGCCGGCCGGCCGCGGCATCGTCGCCCTGCTGTCGGACTGGTTCCCGAAGACCACCGGCGAGATCATCCACGTCGACGGCGGCCTGCACGCCATCGGCGCCTGACGCCTCCCGTTCACGCCGCTGCCCGGCACCCCTCCCGAGGAGGAGGGGTGCCGGGCAGCGGCGTCGGTGCTACCGGGGTGCTACCGGCTCGCAGCCGTAGTGGGCGGCCATCGCGTTGGCCCAGGCGCGGAAGGCGGGGGCTTCGAGGGCCGGGGGCGCATCGGCGATCGAGCGCCCGAAGGCCTGCAGCGTGAGGGTGCCGGTTCCGCAGGGCGCGGCCACGGTACTTCCGTTGCCGGTGCCCCGCCAGCCGTCCGCCAGTGGTTCCAGCGGCTTGTCGTCGACGTGCAGGGCGAAGCCCGGGTAGCGGGTGTCGAGGGTGGCGGTGAACTCGTAGAGCGGCTGCTGCCGGGTACCGCTGTGGATCCAGCAGGTCTGCACCGGTGCCGAGGGGCTGCTGATGTCCTGGACGGCCGAGGACGGGAGCGTGCCGGTGGCGGTGGCCCCCGGGACCCCGCAGAGCTTCCCGTCCTCGACGGGCCGCGCGAGCTGTTCGCCGGTGGTCAGGTGGACGTCGGGGACCTGCGCCGAGCCGCAGCCGGAGCGCCGGGCGACCGCTGCCGCGAAGTCGGCGGCCAGCCGGGCCAGGTCCTGCCGCGCCCCGGGCGACGCGGTCGTGTCCGCCCGGACGGACTGGTAGGGGTCGGGCTCCTCGTCGCGGACCACGTCCACGGCGACCGCGTCGGCGTCCCGCTTCGGGTAGTGGTCGGTGTCCTTGGTGTCCAGCCGGCAGCCGGGCGCCATCAGCAGCCAGCCGCGGGTGTTGCCGAACGCGCCGACAGGCCCCCGGTCCGGCTGGGACATCGCCGGATCGGCCCGCAGGGACGGCTCGAAGAGCTGGGCCGATCTGGTCCGCAGGTGGATCTCGGCGACGTACGTGCCGCCGCGCCTGAGGCTGATCGCACAGTTCGCCTCCGGATCGCTCCGGTCGCTCGACACGTCGCTGTCGGCGACCACGATCTTGCCGCTGCCGAGGACCCGTTCGGCGTCCTCGGCGGCGACGGCGCCGTCGCAGAGGCGGTCCGGGAGGAACAGGTTGGTGTACTGCCACGCGGCGAAGCCGCCCGCGCCGAGGGCGAGGACGAGCACGCCGGCGAGGACCGCCCAGGTGCGCCGGGAGAGTTTCACTGCTGACCGTTCCGTCCCAGGGCGCTCATGGCGTTGGCGTGGCCGCTGGTGTGGCCGGTCGCCATGTTGGAGTAGACGAGGTCGGCCCGGGCGTCCGTGGTGTAGCCGTTCGCCCGGCCCCAGCCGAGGGCCATCTCCTTGCTCTGGTTCAGGGCCGCGAAGTGGTGGTCGGAGGAGCCCTTGTTGCCGGCGTCCTGGGCGTCCTTCTTGACGTCGTCCGCCCACTTCTCGATGCCCATGTCGACGAGCGTCCCGGCGATGTCGCCGACCTCCGGGATGAACCCGGTCACGGTGCCGTTCATCGAGGAGGCCAAGGAGCTGGTCTTGTCGGCCCACTCCATCCGGTCGTCCTTGTTGTCGAGGATGACGTCGGAGCGGATCGCGTCGTAGGCGCCGAGCGCGGTGCCGATGCGCTGGGCCGGGAGGTCGACGACCTCGCGGTCCGCCCGGGGGTCGGGCGGCAGGGCGGCGATGAGCTCGGCGGCCTTGGCCCGTTCGGCGCCGTAGAGCAGGGCGTAGGCCTCGGGTTCCTCCGAGACGCCGCGCAGGACGCGCACCAGGCTGTCGGCGCCGCCGTCGAGGTGGCCCTCGCCGTTCTCCTCGCGGACCCCGCCGCTGCCGGCGCTGACGTGGTCGCTGAGGATCTTGTGGGTGTCGTCGACGTAGTCCGACAGCGCGTTCGCCAGCGGCATCTTCAGGTCGTCGTGGATCTCGCTGCCCTTGCCCTCCCCGTCGAGCGCCGCGATCACGCCCTCCATCACCCGGGCCTGCGCCGGGGTGTGCGGGCCGCCGTTGTGGGTGCCCTCGCCGGGGACGTCGCCGGTGGCGGCGGCCTCCAGGGCGGCAGCGAGGCCGTCCTGGTGGGTGGTCTTGTCGATCATCGGCGGCCCGTACAGGGTGTTGACGTACGAGGTGGGCCACTCGCGGTCGCGCAGCAGGTACGCAAGGCGGTCCTCGGCCCCCGGCCCCTTGGGGTCGAGGAACTGGGTGGCGGCCTCCGGGTTCTGGCCCATCAGCTTGAGCACGCCGTTCACCGGGTCGAAGACCAGGTCCGGGCGCGGGCCGTTGAACTGGTGCGAGGACCAGCGGTTCTTGTTGTCGCGCTCGGCCTTGAGGACGTCGGTGCCGAGGTCGTTCAGGAACTGCGAGCCGTACCCGGCGTTGCCGTGCTGGAGCAGGGTGGTGAGCGTCTGGTAGCCGTAGATCGGCTCGGTCCTGCCGCCGAAGTGGCGCTCGTTGATGTTCTTGACGCCGGCTTCCTGGAGGCCCTTGCGGAAGTCCTGGTAGAACCTGCTGTTGGTGTCCCGGGTGGCGCCGCCGATGGTGTTGGCGAGGTTGGTCTGCAGCTCGCCGTACTCGCCCTTGTTCTTGCCGTCCCGGTCGTTGATCCGGACCTCCAGCTCGTCGGCGAGCAGCAGGGTGCCCTCGGGACCGAGCGCGTTGAGCAGGGTCTGGCCGTAGACCGGGCTGCCGGAGTTGGCCTTCATCAGGTTGTTGAGCTCGGCCAACTCCTCGGCGCTGAGGTTCTTGCCGTCCTTGAGCCGGGAGGCGAGGTCGGCGGCCCGCTTGCCGTCCGCCTCGTCACCGCCGCCGACCGCCTGGCCGTTGAACTCGTTCACCAGGTCGCCGACCTTGGCGGCGCGGCGCAGCTGGAGGGCGGCCCGCTGGTCGGCCGCGGTCGCCTCCTCCACGTAGATGCTGATCTTCTGCGCCCACGTGCCGGCGGCCTCGCTGCGCTCCTGCTGGTAGTCCCGGTCGTGGCGGTACTCCTGCTTGGTGGCCGGGTCGAGCGCGCCGACGTCGAACATCACGGCGCCGGTGCCGGTCACCTTCATGCCGTCGGCCCGGGCGTCGGCGACGGCCTGCTTCAGCTTCTTCTGCGCCGCCTCGAAGTCGTTCTTGGCGTCGGTGATGATCGACGCGACGGCCTTGGCCTCGGTCTGCGCGTCGATGCTCTGCTGGCGGGTCCGGTCGACGTGGGCGTTGGCGGCGAACGCGGTGGAGCCCATCCACAGACCCTGGTTGCCGGTGACGGCGAGCACCTCGGTCTCCAGCCGGTGCTGGATCTGCTGGTACTTGCCGGCCATCGCCGTCCAGTCGGCGGCGGCCTTGGCCATCGCGGACGGGTCGGCCTTCATGACGTCCTCGAAACCGAGCAGGCTCATGCGGCTCACGCCTTCCCGGTGAACGACGTGGCGATGCCCTGCTCGACGTTCAGGTAGTTGCTGTGGGTCTGCCGCATCATCCCGGCCTCCTGGTTGAGCCGGCCGTTGAGCTGCGACACCTGCTCGTGCCACTCCTTGAGCGCGCCGCGCAGCGCCGTCGCGGAGTCCCAGCCGCTCAGCTTCGCGGCCGCGGCCGCGGCCTCGGTCGACTCGTCGGCCGTCTTCCCGGCCGCGGTGCTGTCGTTGGCGATGCCGTCCAAGGAGGTGGCTGCCTTGTCCAGGGCAGGAGTCGACACCTTCGTCGGCCCGCCCCCCGGCCCCTGGCCCAGTTTCAGGTCCGGATCCGCCATCACTGTCTCCCCGTGGTGTCCACACCCGGCCGGAGTCCGGCCGTCCGCGAATTTTCACGGGACGTTAGCACGTCAAAAGCGGCCCCCCGCAAGGCGAGAGGCCGCTGCGCGGGCAACCGGGACGGGTCAGGCGTCGGGGTCGTTGCAGGCGCCGATGGCGCGGCCGGCCTCGTGGGAGGCGCGCTGGGGGTCGCGGGCGCGGATGGCGTCGACGATCTTGTCGTGGCCGAGGTAGCGCTCGGCGATGAGTTCGGGGCCGACGTCGTGGCGCAGGTGGGCGCGGGTGACCTCGCCGAGGTCGGCGTAGACGGCGGCCAGGACGTCGTTGTGGGCGGCGGCGACGACGGCCTGGTGGAAGGCGGCGTCGGCCTGCACGAAGTCCTCGGCGTCGCCGGCGCGCCAGGCGTCCTCGCGGCGGGCGAGGGCGGCGTCGATGAGGCCGAGGTCGCGGTCGGTGCGGCGGGTGGCGGCGAGGCCGGCGGCGGAGGTCTCCAGGGTGGCCCGCAGCTCGGCGACCTGGGCGCGGTCGGCGTCCGCGAAGCGGCGGTGCATCACCCCGGCGAGTTCGCTGGTGGCCAGGACGTAGGTGCCGGAGCCCTGGCGGATGTCCAGCAGACCGTTGTGGGCGAGCGCCCGGACGGCCTCGCGCACCGTGTTCCTGGCCACACCGAGCTGTTCGACGAGGGCGGCCTCGGTGGGGATGCGCGAGCCGACCGCCCACTCGCCGGAGGTGATCTGGGCCCGGAGCTGGGCGATCACCTGGTCGGACAGCGGGGTGCGCCTCGGCGAGGACAGCGCCACGGGGGACTCCTTGGGTCGGACGGGTCGGGCCATCATGCCAATTCGTGGATGCGCTAATTCATCCCATCATTCTATGATGACTCGCATGTCGTCCGCCGCAGACACCGCAGACCCTGCCACCGCCTCCCCCCGGACCGGTTCCCGGCCGCAGACCGAACGGTCCGCCGCCCCGACCGGCCGCAGCACCCTCGGCTGGCTGTTCGCCCTCGCGATCGCCGCCGCCGCGTTCAACCTGCGACCCGTGGTCACCAGCCTCGGGCCGCTGCTCGACCAGGTCCGCGCCGACCTCGGGATGAGCCCGACGGTGGCCGGCCTGCTCACCGCCGTCCCCTCGCTCTGCTTCGCCCTGTTCGGCTTCGCCGCGCCCGGCCTGGCCCGCCGGCTCGGCCCGGTCGCGGTGGTCACCGCGGGCATGGGCGCGATCACCGCGGGCGTGCTGGCCCGGTCCTTCGCGGGCAACACGGCCGTCTTCCTGCTGCTGACCTCGCTCGCGCTGGCCGGTGTCGCGGTCGCCAACGTGCTGATCCCGGTGGTGATCAAGCGGTACTTCCCGGAGAAGGTCGGGCCGATGATCGGCCTGTACTCGATGGCGCTGTCCGCCGGCACCGCGCTGGCCGCGGCCGTCACCGTCCCGCTGACCAGCGCGCTCGGCGGGGACTGGCGGGTCGGCCTCGGGGTGTGGGCCGCGCTCGGCGCCCTCGCCCTGCTGCTCTGGCTGCCGGCGCTGCTCACCCGGCGGCAGGAGGCCGGCGCGGGGTCCGGTGGCCAGGCCGGCGGGGCGAAGCTGCCGATCACCCGCAGCCGCACCGCCTGGGCGCTGGCCTGCTTCTTCGGCTGCCAGGCGACCGGCGCCTACGTGGTGATGGGCTGGCTGCCGAAGATCTTCCAGGACTCCGGCATCTCCGAGGGCACCTCCGGCGTGCTGCTGGCGCTGACCATGGTGATCGGCGTGCCGGTCTCCTTCGTGCTGCCCAACCTGGCCGCCCGCCGCGGCGACCAGCGGCTCTTCGTGGTGGTGCTGGCGGCCTTCGGCATCGCCGGCTACCTCGGCCTGGCCTTCGCCCCGGCCGCCGCGCCGTGGGTGTGGGCGGTCCTGGTGGGCCTGTCCAACTGCGCCTTCCCGCTGGTGCTGACCATGATCGGCCTGCGCGCCCGGACCGCCGGCGGAGTGGCCCAGCTGTCGGCCTTCGCCCAGGGCGTCGGCTACCTGATCTCGATCCCCGGCCCGATCCTGATCGGCCGGCTCTACCAGGCGACCGGCGAGTGGTACCTGCCGCTCGGCTTCCTGGCGCTGCTGCTGGTGCCGCAGATGCTGTTCGGCCTGCGGGCCGCCCGGTCCCGGCACATCGAGGACGAGGCCGTCCCGGCGCAGGCCGCCGCCGCCTCGGCCTGACGAGGCGCCCCTCCGGCGGGGGCGGTGGTGGACGGGCGTGTCCGGGGTGGGAGAATCCGGGCATGCCCGTTCTCGAACCGAACCCCACCGACGGCCACAAGAAGCTCGGCCAGCTCGCCGCGATCATCGGCGGCATCGTCGTCCTGCTGATCATCGTCGCGACCGTCGCCCAGAACCTGGGCTGACGGCCGGACGGCCTCCCGGCGGACCGCGCACGACGGCACCGCCCGCCCCTCCGGGTGGCGGCATCGGGCAGCATCGCGCTCCCGGCCGGCTTTTCTGCCAAGCTTGCTGGGTATGAGCGCCGACACGCCCCGCAGGATCATCGTTCTCCGCCATGCCAAGGCCGACTGGCCGGACGGCGTCGACGACCACGAGCGGCCGCTGGCCGACCGGGGCCGCCACCAGGCCCCGGAGGCCGGACGCTGGCTCGCCGACTCCGGCATCAACCCCGACTACGTGCTCTGCTCCGACGCCCTGCGCACCCGGGAGACGTGGAAGCTCGCCGCGCACGAGCTCCCGAAGCGCTCGCGCAGGACCGTCTACGAGGGACGCGTCTACGAGGCCACCCCCGGCGCGATCATCGCCGTCCTCCAGGAGACCCCGGAGGAGTACGCCGACCTCGTCCTGGTCGGCCACAACCCGGGCGTGCTGGGCCTGACCCAGGTGCTGGCCGGGGACGAGGGCGACCGGGACGCGCTGGAGCGGCTGCGCCTCGGCGGCTTCCCGACCGCCGCCATCGCGGTGCTCAGCTTCTCCGGCTCCTGGAAGGGCGTGGAGCCGGGCGTCGCCGAGCTGGTCTCGTACTTCACGCCGCAGGACTGAGCGGGCACGGCCCGGTGAACGACCGAGGGGCGTGCGGACCAGGTCCGCACGCCCCTCGGCCCTGCCGGGCGGGGCCGGTCAGCCGGCCGCCGGGGCGCCGCCCTCGGCCTGCCCGTCCAGGACGCCGGCCGCCTCGACCTCCTCGCGGGTGATCCCGAGCAGGTAGAGCACGGTGTCCAGGAAGGGCACGTTCACGGCGGTGTCCGCCGCCTGCCGCACCACCGGCTTGGCGTTGAACGCCACGCCCAGCCCGGCCGCGTTCAGCATGTCCAGGTCGTTGGCGCCGTCGCCGATCGCCACCGTCTGCTCCAGCGGCACCCTCGCCTGCTCGGCGAACCGGGTCAGCCAGCGCGCCTTGCCCGCCCGGTCGACGATCTCGCCGACCACCCGGCCGGTGAACTTCCCGTCCACCACCTCCAGGGTGTTCGCGGCCGCGAAGTCCAGCCCCAGCTGCTCCACCAGGTGGTCGGTGACCTGGGTGAACCCGCCGGACACCACCGCGACCTGGAAGCCCAGCCGCTGCAGGGTGCGGATCAGGGTGCGCGCGCCCGGGGTGAACCGGACCTCGGCGCGCACCTTCTCGGTCACCGTGGCGTCCAGCCCGGCCAGCAGCGCCACCCGGGCGTGCAGCGACTCGGCGAAGTCCAGCTCGCCGCGCATCGCCGCCGCGGTCACCTCGGCGACCTGCTCCTCGCAGCCCGCGTGGGCGGCGAACAGCTCGATCACCTCGTCCTGGATCAGCGTGGAGTCGACGTCCATGACCACCAGGCGCTTGGCCCGCCGCTCCAGCCCGGCCGCCACCACCGCGACGTCCACCCGCTGGGTGGCCGCCTCCTGCGCCAGCTCGGCGCGCAGCTGCTCGGTGGCCACGCCCGAGACGGCCAGCTCGACGGCGGTCACCGGGTACTTGGCGAGCCGGAAGACACGGTCGATGTTGCCGCCGGAGCCGGTGATCCGGGAGGTGAGCGCGGCGACCGCGGAGGCCGTCAGCGGGTGACCGAGAACGGTGACGTGCGAGCGGCCCTCGCGCCGCGGCCGGTTGTCGCCGGTGCCGGAGATGATCTCGGCCTGGAGCTTCTGGTCCTCGGCCCAGCGGTGCACGACGGCCCGCAGACCGCCCTCCGCGCCGGGCGCCGGGGGAGCGCTGACCAGGGCGCACAGCGTTATCCGGCCCCGGGTCACCACCTGCTCGATGTCGACGACCTCGACGCCGTACCCGGCCAGGGTGGCGAAGAGCCCGGTGGTGATACCGGGGCGGTCCTTGCCGAACACCTTGACGAGCAGGGTGCGCCCGTCCTCGGTCCGGGGCTGCGATGCGGGGAGCGGCTCGGCGGCCAAGGGCGATGCGTTCATGGTGCCTCCCACGCTACCCGCAGCCCGTCGCGGCGACGGCACCCGTCCGGGTCGTGGACGGGCGTTCCGGCCACCCGCCGGCCGGTCGCCGGCGGGCCCGCCGACCCGCCCGCAGACGTGCCCGCCGACCCGCCCGCCGACGTGCCCGCCGACGTGCGGCGGAGCCGGCCGTCCACGGGTGGTCCGCGAATCGTTGCCGCCTGGTCACAGTCCGCGGGGGCGGCTTTCACCCGCGCCCGGCGGGCTGGAATGATTCCCCCGTCAGATTCACGATCATTTCGCCCCGACCTGACCGGGGCGCACCATCGGGGGAACCGAGAGAGCGGGGCAGACGAGCAGTGCCGCAACTCGTCATCGAGATCAACGGACAGCAGCGGGTCCTGGAACCCGGGCGGTCCTACACCATCGGTCGCAACCCGCAGTCGGACTTCCAGTTCGACGACGCGCGGGTCTCCTGGCAACACGCCACCATCTCCTTCAACGGGGCGGGTTGGCAGCTGGACGACCACGGGAGCACCAACGGCACCTTCACCGGCGGCGCCCGCACCCTGCAGGCGCAGCTGTTCCCGGGAGCCGTGGTCAACCTCGGCAACGCCGACAACGGCCCCCGGCTCGCCTTCTCCGCGCCGGCCGTCCAGCCCGCCGCGCAGGCGCAGGCCTGGCACGAGGCGACCACCAGCCGCAGCCCCGCCGCGCCGCCGCACGCCGCCGCGCCGCACCAGCAGCCGTGGCAGGCCCCGGCGCAGCAGCAGCCCTACCCGCCGCAGGCGCAGGCCCAGCCGCCGCACCAGCAGCCGTGGCCGCAGCAGCACGCCCAGCCGCAGCCGCAGCCGCACCCGCAAGCGCAGCAGCACCCGCAGGCCCAGCCGCAGCCGTTCCCGCAGCAGCAGGGCTTCCCGCAGCCGGCGCCCGCCGAGCACGACGGCGGCCCGCAGCCGACGATCATCCGCAACCTGACCGCCGGCATGAAGACCATCCGGATCGGCCGCGCGCTCGACAACGACATCGTGGTCTCCGACCTCCAGGTCTCCCGCCACCACGCCGAGCTGCGCCAGCTGCCGGACGGCCGCTACGAGATCGTCGACCTCGGCAGCCACAACGGCATCTTCCTCAACGGCCAGCGCGTCGAGCGCCAGCTGATCGGTGCCCAGGACCGGCTGACGGTCGGCCACTCCAGCTTCGTGCTGGTCGGCGACCAGCTGCAGGAGTTCGTCGACACCGGCGCGGTCTCCTTCTCCGCCCGCCACCTGACCGTCGAGGTCGAGCACAAGGGCGGGAAGAAGATCCTGCTCAACGACGTCAGCTTCGGCGTCCCGGAGAAGTCCCTGGTCGCGGTCATCGGCCCGTCCGGCTCCGGGAAGTCGACCCTGCTGCGCGCCCTCACCGGCTACCGCCCGGCCGACCGCGGCGACGTCCTCTACGACGGCCGCAACCTCTACAAGCAGTTCGCCGAGCTGCGCTCGCGGATCGGCCTGGTGCCGCAGTCGGAGATCCTGCACAAGGAGCTCACCGTCCGCACCGGCCTCAAGTACGCGGCCCGGCTGCGCTTCCCCGGTGACACCGAGGCGCGCGAGCGCGAGGCGCGGATCGACGAGGTGCTCTACGAGCTGCGCCTGGACAAGCGCGCCGACAACCGGATCACCGCGCTCTCCGGCGGCCAGCAGAAGCGCGTCTCGGTCGCCCTGGAGCTGCTCACCAAGCCCTCGCTGATCTTCCTGGACGAGCCCACCTCGGGCCTCGACCCGGGCATGGACCGCGAGGTCATGCAGATGCTGCGCGGCCTCGCCGACGACGGCCGCACCATCCTGGTCGTCACCCACTCGGTGGCCGAACTCGCGCTCTGCGACCGGCTGCTGGTGATGGCGCCGGGCGGTTCGGTGGCGTACTTCGGCCCGCCGGACGAGGCCCTGCACTTCTTCGGGTACGAGACCTGGGCCGACATCTTCCAGGCCTTCGAGAACTACCCGGACCACGACTGGGCCGGCCGCTACCGCGGCTCGGTGCACTACCAGCAGTACTCGGCGGACGTCGACTCCGGCACCGTGCAGTCCGCGCAGATCGTGCAGGAGGCCGTCCGCCCGCCGAAGCCGCAGAGCTGGGGCTCGCAGCTGTGGACGCTGATCCGCCGCTACGTCTCGGTGCTCGCCTCCGACCGGGGCTTCCTGGCGCTGTCGATCCTGCTCCCGGCGGTGCTCGGCGCGGTCAGCGTGCTGATCCCGAACGAGGCCGGCCTGGCCCGCAACCCCAAGACCCAGCTGGGCCTGAACAGCGGGGCCGCGACGATCATGCTGATCCTGGCGATCGGCGCCTGCTTCTCCGGGGCGGCCAACTCGGTCCGCGAGCTGATCAAGGAACGGGCGATCTACGAGCGGGAACGGGCCACCGGGCTGTCACGCTCGGCGTACATGATGTCCAAGATCATCGTGCTGGGCTTCTTCAGCGTCGTCCAGGGCGCGATCATCTCCGCCGTCGGCTTCCTGCCGCGCAAGCTGCCCTCCGACGGCCTGGTGATCAAGGACCTGCCGATCCTGGAGATGAGCTTCGGCCTGATCCTGCTCAGCTTCGCCTCGATGATGTTCGGCCTGGCGATCTCCGCGCTGGTCAAGACCGCCGAGAAGACCATGCCGCTGCTGGTCATGTTCGCGATCATCCAGGTCGTCTTCACCGGCTGCCTCTTCCAGGTGTTCTCCAAGCCCGGCCTGGAGCAGTTCGCCTGGCTGATGCCGGCCCGCTGGGGCACCGGCATGGTCGCCACCACCCTGGACCTCTCGCACCTGCTCGGCCCCTGGAACAAGGACTTCCAGAACCCCGAGTACGACGCGATCTGGGGCCACAACGCCGGCCAGTTCTGGTTCGACGCCGGGATCCTGATCCTGATGTCGATCGTCATCGGCATCGTCGTGACCCGCCTCCAGCGCCGCCACGAGCCCGAGGTCATGCAGAAGGGCTGACCGCCCGCCCGACCGCCCGAGGGGCGGCCCGCCCCACCCGGGGAGGGCCGCCCCTCGGGCGTTCCCCGGCCCCCGGCGGGCCGGGGGTCCGAAGGCGAGCCCTAGGTCTGCGGACCCGGGCCCCCGGTAGGGCCCGGGACGGACGCACGGCCCCCGCGCACAGCGGTAGGTTGGCGTCATGCCCACCGTGCCAAGCGACCACCGGCACGCCGGACCGCCGCCCGCCGACCGGATCCCGGTCGGCCCGCCGCCCGACGGCACCCTGCCCGCCTGCGAACCCTGCCTCGCCGGCATCGAGGCCGTCAGCCAGGCCCTGCTCGCGATGAGCCGCCACCTGGAGGTGCGCGAGGTCCTGCGCCGGATCACCGCCTCCGCCCGCCGCCTGCTCGGCGCCGAGTACGCCGCCCTCGGCGTCCCCGACGACCACGGCGGCTTCGCCCAGTTCGTCGTCGACGGCGTCACCGACGAGCAGTGGAGGGCGATCGGCCCGCTGCCCCGCCAGCACGGCGTGCTCGCCGCGATGTTCGACGAGGGCGGCCCCGTCCGGCTCGGCGACGTCCGCAACGCCCCCTCCTTCGGCGGCTGGCCCGACGCCCACCCCGACCTGGGCGCCTTCCTCGGCATGCCGATCGTCGACCCCGACCACGCCGAGGACGAACCCGCCGTGCTCGGCGTCATCTACCTCGCCAACAAACCGGGCGGCGGCTTCACCGACCACGACGAGGAACTCCTGCGGATACTCGCCGCCCACGCGGCCCTCGCCCTGTCCAACGCCCGCCTCTACGAGCGCAGCCGCGAACTCACCCTGGCCGGCGAACGCGCCCGGATCGCCCACGACCTGCACGACGCCGTCTCGCAGAAGCTCTTCTCGCTGCGCCTGACCGCCAAGGCCGCCGCCAAGCTCGTCGACCGCGACCCGGCCCGCGCCCGCGAAGAACTCGCCGAGGTCGCCCGGCTCGCCGCCGAGGCCGCCGACGAACTGCGCGCCGTCGTCGTCGAACTGCGCCCCGCCGCGCTGGAGGAGGACGGCCTGAGCGCCACCCTCGCCTCCCAGGTGCAGGTCCTCGACCGCGCCCACACCGCCGACATCGCCTTCGCCGCCGACCGGGTCCGCGCCCTGCCGCAGGCCCAGGAGGCCGCCCTGCTGCGGGTCGCCCAGGAGGCCCTGCACAACGCGCTGCGCCACTCCGGCGCCGCCCGCGTCACCGTCACCCTGGCCGGCACGCCCGCCCGCGGCGCCGTGCTGCGGATCAGCGACAACGGCCGGGGCTTCGACCCGGAGTCGGTCCGCCGGGCGGGCCGCCACCTCGGACTGGTCTCGATGCGCGACCGCGCCGCCGCCGTCGGCGGCCGGCTCACCCTGGAATCCGCCCCCGGAAAGGGCACGGTCGTCGAGATGGAGGTCCCCGGTGCCTGACACCGCGCCCGCGATCCGCGTCCTGCTGGTCGACGACCACCAGGTGGTCCGCCGCGGCCTGCGCACCTTCCTGGAGGTGCAGGACGACATCGAGGTGGTCGGCGAGGCCGCCGACGGCGCCGAGGGCGTCGACCGGGCCCGCGCCCTCGACCCCGACGTCGTGCTGATGGACCTCAAGATGCCCGGCGTCGACGGCATCGAGGCGCTGCGCACCCTCAAGGAGGAGGGCAGCCGGGCCCGGATCCTGATCGTCACCAGCTTCACCGAGCACCGCACCATGGTCCCCGCCCTGCGGGCCGGCGCCGCCGGGTACGTCTACAAGGACGTCGACCCGGAGGCGCTGGCCGGCGCGATCCGCTCGGTCCACGCCGGCCACGTCCTGCTCCAGCCGGAACTCGCCGAGGCCCTGCTCGCCGACGACGGCCCGCGCCCCCCGCAGGGCCGCGGCGGCACCCTCACCGAGCGCGAGCGCGAGGTGCTCGGCCACATCTCCGACGGCCGCTCCAACCGGGAGATCGCCCGCAGCCTCCACCTGTCCGAGAAGACGGTGAAGACCCACGTCTCCAACATCCTGATGAAGCTGGACCTCGCCGACCGCACCCAGGCCGCGCTCTGGGCCGTCCGCAACGGCGAGACCCGCTAACCCCGCTCCCGCTCGTCCACCAGCGCGTTGTACGCCGCCACCTGGGCCCGGCGGGCCGTGCGCCACAGCGGCGCCAGCGCCGCCTGCCGGGCCGCGATCTCCGAGGCGCTCACCGCCGCGCCGTGACCGCCCGAGGCGATCGACAGCAGCGCCGCCACCTGCCGCGCCGACTCCAGCACCCGCACCGCGCGCGGGGGGTACCCGGGCGCGAGCAGCTCGTCGTGCCCCCGCCGCCGGTACGCCTCCAGCGCCCGCAGCGCCTCCGGCCCGGCGCCCGCCACGTCCAGCTGCGTCAGCAGCACGGTCGCCCGGCGCAGCCCGTCCGCGAGCTCGAACTCCGCCTCGTGCAGCGACGGCACGTCCGCCGGCGGCGCGTCGTTCACCTCGGAACACCGCCACAGCACGATCGCCGAGCGGTCCCCGGCCGGGCCGAACACCTCCACCTCGGGCACCAGCCCCAGCGGCACGCCGACCGCCAGCACCGCCTCCCCGGCCGCCATCGCCCGCTCGTTGAACGGCGCCGGCCCGGTCAGGCCGAGCGGGTGCCCGGCCGACGGCAGCGCCAGCCGCAGCCCCTTCACGCCCAGCACCCGCAGCCGGCCCAGCGCCCAGGTGAGCCCGTGCCGCTCGTCCGGGCCGTCGCCGGGAAGGCCGGTCACCCGATGGCTCTCGTCGGCCCCCAGCACCGCCGCGGCGGCGTTGTCGGGCGGCACCAGACCGGCCAGCAGGGCGTTGCCCCAGGCGGCCAGCCGCCCCGAACGGGGCTCTTCGTACGGATTGTCGGCAGGAGTGGCGAGCATCCGGCCAGCCTACGGAATCGGCGGCCATCCGCGTGGCGTAGGTTTGCCCATGCGTGTGCGGCGCACCCACTCCGTGCCCACCGGCCGCCGGAGTGGCCGCCCGCCCGCACCGACGGCCGAGATATCTGTTTTTGGGGAAGGCGTAGGCATGAGCGACGTGCTGGAGCTGGTGGACGTTTCCGTGGTCCGGGAGGGGCGCGCGCTGGTCGACCAGGTCTCGTGGTCCATCTCCGAGGGAGAGCGCTGGGTCATCCTCGGCCCGAACGGCGCCGGCAAGACCACGCTGCTGCAGATCGCGTCCTCGTACCTCTTCCCGACCGCCGGCAAGGTCACCGTCCTCGGCGAGAAGCTCGGCGAGGTCGACGTCTTCGAGCTGCGCTCGCGGATCGGCCTGGCCGGCGCCGCGATGTTCGACAAGCTGCCCGCCGAGCAGACCGTCCTGCAGACGGTGCTCACCGCCGCGTACGGCATGACCGTCACCTGGCAGGAGACCTACGAGCAGTCCGACGAGTCCCGCGCGCTCGCCCTGCTCGACCGCCTCGGCATGGCCGGCCTGACCGACCGCCGCTTCGGCACCCTCTCCGAGGGCGAGCGCAAGCGCACCCTGATCGCCCGCGCCCTGATGACCGACCCCGAGCTGCTGCTGCTCGACGAGCCCGCCGCCGGCCTCGACCTCGGCGGCCGCGAGGACCTCGTCCGCCGCCTCGGCGCGCTGGCCCAGGACGAGTTCGCGCCGGCCATGGCCATGGTCACCCACCACGTCGAGGAGATCGCGCCCGGCTTCACCCACGTCCTGATGATCCGTCAGGGCAAGGTGCTGGTCGCCGGCCCGATCGACACCGAGCTGACGGCCCGCAACCTCTCCAAGTGCTTCGGCCTGCCGCTCACCCTGGAGCGCCACGGCGACCGCTGGTCCGCCCAGGGCCTGCCGCTCGGCTGACACCGCGTGGGCCCGGCACGGGTCCGGCGGGGCTCCGCCGGACCCGCCGAACCCCCGCTGAACCCACCCGAACCGGAACCGGTCGCACGTGCGACCGGTTTCCGCCCCTCCACCTGCGGGAACTGACCGCCTCGAAGGCCCTTCCCTCCCTAGGATGGACACGTGGACAGCTGGATCTGGTGGCTCCTGGCCGCCGTCGGCCTCGGCATACCGTTGGTGATCACGGCCATGCCGGAACTCGCCATGTTCGCCGTCGGCGCGCTCGTCGCGGCCGGCGTCGCGGCGCTCGGCGCCGACCCGGTCTGGCAGGTCCTGACCTTCGTCGCGGCCTCGGTCGCGCAACTGGTCGTCGTCCGCCCCATCGCCTACCGGGCACTGCGGAAGGGCCCGCAGATCAAGATGGGCATCGAGGCGCTCAAGGGCGCCACCGCGGTCGTCGCGGAAAGGGTCGACGCGGAGGGCGGCCGGATCAAGCTCAACGGCGAGATCTGGTCGGCCCGCGCGCTCCACCCCGAGCAGGTGTACCAGCCGGGGGAGCAGGTCGACGTCGTCGAAATCCAGGGCGCGACCGCCCTGGTCGTCTAGGGGAGAGTCCGTGGAACCCGTCCTTATCGTCCTGGTCGTCCTGGTCGTGGTGGCCTTCATCGCGCTGATCAAGACGATTCAGGTCATCCCACAGGCCAGCGCCGCGATCGTGGAGCGCTTCGGCCGCTACACCCGGACGCTCAACGCCGGCCTGAACATCGTCGTCCCGTTCATCGACCGCGTCCGCAACCGGATCGACCTGCGCGAGCAGGTCGTGCCGTTCCCGCCGCAGCCCGTGATCACCCAGGACAACCTGGTCGTCAACATCGACACGGTGATCTACTACCAGGTCACCGACGCCCGGGCCGCCACCTACGAGGTCGCCAGCTACATCCAGGCGATCGAGCAGCTCACCGTCACCACGCTGCGCAACATCATCGGCTCGATGGACCTCGAATCCACCCTCACCTCCCGCGAGGTCATCAACGCCGGCCTGCGCGGGGTGCTCGACGAGGCCACCGGCAAGTGGGGCATCCGGGTCAACCGCGTCGAGCTGAAGGCCATCGAGCCGCCGACCTCCATCCAGGACTCGATGGAGAAGCAGATGCGCGCCGAGCGGGACAAGCGCGCCGCGATCCTCACCGCCGAGGGCAACCGGCAGTCGCAGATCCTGCGCGCCGAGGGCGAGAAGCAGGCCGAGGTCCTCAAGGCCGAGGGCGAGGCGCAGGCCGCGGTGCTGCGCGCCGACGGTGAGGCCGCCGCCATCCGGACCGTCTTCGAGGCGATCCACCAGGGCGACGCCGACCAGAAGCTGCTCGCCTACCAGTACCTCCAGACCCTGCCCGAGCTGGCCAAGGGCGACGCCAACAAGCTCTGGATCATCCCCAGCGAGGTCGGCGACGCCCTCAAGGGCCTCGGCGGCGCGTTCACCGGCCTGACCGGCAACGGCGGCGGTGCCAACGGCAGCGCGATGGCCGCCCCCAGCGCCCCGCCGGCCGCCCCGCCGGCCGCCACCCAGGTCCCGATCGACCCGTCCGCCGGCCCGCGTCCGCTGGACACCGACACCAAGGGGTCCACGCGGCCCCGGATCGACCCGCTCCGCGAGTACCGCAAGCCCGACGCGGAGTGACCGGCCCGTCCGACGCCCGCGGGCCCGCCCCCATACCGCACGGGGGCGGGCCCGCGGGCGTCCTGGCCCCGACTGTGTCGAACATCCCGAATTCCGGGGGCCTCTGGAACCCCCGCCGCTCCGTCCGGCATGATCGCGGCGACAGGACCCCCACGGGAGGTGGCTCATGACGGTCTGGGAGGCGATCGCCGTCCTGGCGGCAGGCGTCGGCGCCGGAATGATCAATGTCATCGTGGGCTCCGGAACCCTCATCACCTTCCCGGTGCTGCTCGCCGTCGGACTCCCGCCGGTCACCGCCAACGTCTCCAACGCCTTCGGCCTGGTGCCCGGCTCGCTCAGCGGCGTGATCGGCTACCGCCGCGAGCTGGCCGGCCAGCGCGCCCGGCTCGTCCGCTTCGGCACCGCCTCCCTGCTCGGCGGCGTGCTCGGCGCCTACCTGCTGATCGAACTGCCCACCGCCGCCTTCGACGCCGTCGTCCCGGTACTGATCCTGCTCGCCCTCGTCCTGGTGGTGCTTCAGCCCCGGGTCGCCCGCGCCGTCGCCGCCCGCCGCCGCCCCGACGGCGACCCGCACGGCGGACTGCTGCTGCTCGCCGGGATCTTCCTCACCGGCGTCTACGGCGGCTACTTCGGCGCCGCCCAGGGCGTGCTGCTGCTGGCCCTGATGGGCATGCTGCTCCAGGAGGACCTGCAGCGGATCAACGGGGTGAAGAACGCCCTCGCGATGATCGTCAACAGCGTCGCGGCCCTGTTCTTCCTCTTCACCTCCACGGTGAACTGGGCCGCCGCCGGACTCATCGCGGTCGGCTCGCTGATCGGCGGGGTGGCCGGCGCCAGGGTCGGCCGCAGGCTGCCGCCGCAGGTGCTGCGGGCGATCATCGTGGTCGTCGGCCTGGCCGCCGTCGCCAAGCTGCTCACCGACTGAGGACACCCTTCGAGGTGTCGCCGCCCTCCGGCGGCGCGGCCTCTATATCGTCCTACGCGTGCGCGTTCCGCGCGGACGACCGACAGCGACCGGTGACAGGAGTGGGCGATGAGCCGCGAACGGCTGACCGAGGACGAGATCACCGCGGGGCTGGCCGGCCTGCCGCACTGGACGCGCGAGGGCGGCACCGTCGTGCGCACCGCCGACGCCCCCGACTTCCCCGCCGCGATCCGGGTCGTCACCGCCGTCGCCGCCGTCGCCGAGGCGATGGACCACCACCCCGACATCGACATCCGCTGGCGCACCCTGCGCTTCGCCCTCTCCACCCACAGCGCCGGGGGCCTCACCGCCCTCGACCTCGACCTCGCGGCCCGGATCGACGAGGCACTGGCCGCCGAGTCGGCCGGCTAGGGGCCGGCGGAACCGTCCCCTCCGGGCCGCTCGGGTGCCGTTGCGGCGCCGTGAGATGCTGGCTGCCGCAGTGCAGGCGGTCGGGAGGGACGGAACGGATGGCGCAGGACCCCCTCGGCGACGGCCACCCGCAGCCCTGGTACCCGCAGCAGCCCGGCCACCCGCAGCAGACGGCCTGGCCCGGGCAGCCGGGGCACCCGGGGGAGCAGGGGCAGGGGCAGGGCCCCGACGTCCCCTACCTCCCGTACGACCCGTACCACCCCCACGACCGGCTGCCGCAGCAGCCCGACGTCTACGTCCCGGACGCGTACACCGCGTACGACGGGCCGCACCACCAGGACCAGTACGCGCCGTACGTGGTCGTCCCCCAGCAACCGGGCGGCGGCGACCTGTACGTGCCCGCCGGTGCCGAGTACACCGACGACGGCTACGTACACCTGGAACCCGGGCCGGAGCCGGAGCCCGAGCCCGGACCCGAGCCCGCACCGGCCGCCGTACCGGCCCCCTCCCGGCGGGCCGGCCGCGGCGGGAAGGCCCGCGGCGGGAAGGCCCGTGGCGCCAGGACCCGCCCCGCCGCCGATGCCGGGACCACCCGCCACACCCCCGACCGGCGCGCCCTGCTGGTGCGCACCGGCGCCGGCCTCGCCGCGCTCGGCGTCCTGGTCGCGGCCGGCCTGACGGTGAGCGCCGAGGGCGACGGCGCCTCCGCCGACGCCGCCGGCGACCCCGGCTTCAGTGCCGCCCACACCCGGACCTGGGCCGCCCGGGCCGAGGCCGCCGGGCCCGGCGGCGACGACACCCTCGTCGGCAGCTGGCTGCTCGACGGCGCGGTGGTGCGCGCCGACGCCACCGGCGTGCGCGCCTACGACCTGACCGACGGCAAGCCCGTCTGGGCCGTGGAGCCGCCCGCGGCCGGCGCCGTCCCGTGCGGTCTGTCACCGACCGTCAACCGGGCCGGCCTCGGCGCCGCGCTGTTCCGGCCCCAGGCCGACCCGAAGAGTCCGTGCTCCCTGGTCGCCGCCGTCGACACCAAGGACGGCCGGACGGCGTGGACCAAGCCGCTCACCGAGGCCAAGGGCGCCTACGGCGCACGCGTCGGCGTCACGGACGACAAGGTGATCGCGATCGGCGACAGCCACGCCGTCGCCTGGCAGTCCGCCGACGGCGCCGACGTCTGGCAGTACACCGGGCAGGGGAAGTTCTGCACCCTCTCCGGCGGCGTCTCCGGCACGACCGTCCTGGTGGCCAGCACCTGCGCCGACTCCGACCCCGTCGACCAGGCCGTGGCACTGAACACCGCCGACGGCAAGGTCGCCTGGTGGCGCGGCCTGGAGAACCGGCCGAGGACGGCGACCGTGCTCTCGGCCGAGCCCCCCGTCGTCCTCACCACCGGCGAGAAGCCCGAGGACGACCGGGTGCTCGCCTGGGGCCCGGCCGGCGACCCCGCCGCCGAGATCCCGGTCGCCGACGCCGGGGGCCGGCTGGACGTCGCCCACGGATCGTTCTCGGCCACCCCCGGGGTCTTCTTCCACGAGCGCACGATGGTCACCACGGTCACCACCCCCGCCTCGGCGAACGGCGCCGGCGGGCCGGTCGCGGTGGCCGGCTACGACCTGGACACCGGCCAGCAGCGCTGGCGGACCACCGCCCGGGAGAAGGGCGCCGCCCGGGCCGTCGGCGTGGACGGCGGCGCGCTGGTGGTCGCCGTCGACGAGCGCGTCGACCAGCCGGCGCACCTGAGCCGCTTCGCGCTGGACGGCGGGCAGGAGACGGCCGGCGGCGGCTTCCCGCCCGGCACCGGCTCGCTGCTGGTCTCCGGCCGGGTCCTGATCGGCGGCGGCAGCGTCGTCGCCGTCCCCGAGCACTCCACCAACTTCGGCACCGCGACGGGCTTCCGGGCGAAGGAGTGAACCCGGACGGGGCCGGGGACCGACCTCCCCGTCGGCCCCGGCCCGGTTCCCCCCGGCTCCCCCCGCTCCCTCGGCCCCGGCTTCCGGGGCCTTCGGGCCGTCTCAGGCGGCGGACGGCGCGGGCGCGGCGACGGGCTGCACCGCCGGCAGCCAGTCGGCCAGCTCCCGCAGGTCCGAGACCCGCAGCCCCAGCGCCATCATCAGCGTCGCCTGCGGCGTCGGGACGAACGGCTTGCGGAGCAGCTTCATCCCCGCCTGCTCCGGCGTCCGGTCGGCCTTGCGCTGGTTGTCCTCCGCGCAGGCGGCCACCGTGTTCAGCCAGGTGTCCCCACCACCGCGCGACTTGGGCTGCAGGTGGTCCACCGTGGTGGCCCGCCGCCCGCAGTAGGCGCACAGGTGCTGGTCCCGGACGAGCACCCCGCGGCGCGACCACGGAGCCTGTTGTCGGAACGGCACCCGTACGTACCGCTGGAGTCTGATCACCCGCGGCACCGGTACGGTCACCCCGGTCCCGCGCATGGTGCGCAAGGGGTGGGCCTGCTCGACCACGGCCTTGTCCTGGAGCACCAGGACCACGGCACGCTGGAGCGACACCGTCGTCAGCGGCTCGTAGCTTGCGTTCAGAACCAGCGTGCTGCGCACCTCGGCCACCCTTCCGCGGGCGTGCCGCGGCGGCACGACCGTCCTTACACACGTCACTGCCGCCGCGCGGCGGTGGGACCACTGTGAAGGGGCTCCCCGCCGTCGAACAACGGAATTTCCGGTGTCACGGAGGGGCATGACCACGTCGTGACCGTGGCCGGTCCGGCGCGTCCGCGCCAATCCGGCGAAAACTCGCTGGCCGTGACCGCGTAGGCTCTACAACGCTGGAGTCATCCCGCACCGGGGCCCGGCCGAACCGGGCCCGCACCGGGCGGGACGCCCGACCGAAGGAGAAGCGTGACCGTGACGGACATCGTCGACGAGCTGCGGTGGCGTGGGCTGATCGCCCTGTCCACCGACGAGGACGCACTGCGCAAGGCGTTCGCGGACGGCCCGGTCACGTTCTATTGCGGCTTCGACCCGACGGCCCCCAGCCTGCACCTCGGCAACCTGGTCCAGATCCTCACCATGCGCCGCATCCAGCAGGCGGGGAACCTCCCGCTCGGCCTGGTCGGCGGTGCCACCGGCCTGATCGGCGACCCGAAGCCCACCGCCGAGCGCGTGCTCAACGACCCCGAGACGGTGGCCGGCTGGGTGGAGCGCCTGCGCGGGCAGATCTCCCGGTTCCTCGACTTCGATGGCCCGTACGCGGCGCGCATGGTCAACAACCTGGACTGGACCTCCGGGATGTCCGCGATCAGCCTGCTGCGTGACGTGGGTAAGTACTTCCGGGTCAACAACATGATCGCCAAGGAGGCCGTGGCCCGACGGCTCAACTCCGACGCGGGCATCAGCTACACCGAGTTCAGCTACCAGATCCTCCAGGGCATGGACTACCTGGAGCTGAACCGCCGCTACGGCTGCACCCTGCAGACCGGCGGCAGCGACCAGTGGGGCAACCTCACCGCCGGCACGGACCTCATCCGCAAGGCCGACGGCAAGTCCGTGCACGCGCTGGCCACGCCGCTGATCGTCAAGGCCGACGGCACCAAGTTCGGCAAGACGGAGTCCGGCACGGTCTGGCTCGACCCCGAGCTGACCACCCCGTACGCCTTCTACCAGTTCTGGCTGAACGCGGACGACCGGGACGTCCCCAACTTCCTGCGGATCTTCAGCTTCCGTTCGAAGGAGGAGATCGAGGAGCTGGAGCGCGAGACCACCGAGCGCCCGGCCGCCCGCCTCGCCCAGCGTGCCCTCGCCGAGGAGCTGACCACCCTGGTGCACGGTGCCGACCAGTACGAGCGTGCGGTCGCCGCCTCCAAGGCATTGTTCGGCCAGGGCGACCTCGCCGACCTGGAGGCACCCACCCTGACCGCCGCGCTCGCCGAGGTCCCGAAGGCCGCGGTCACCGAGCTCCAGTCGGTCGTCGACCTGCTGGTCGCCGTCGGACTCTCCCCGAGCCGTTCGGCCGCGCGCCGGACGATCAAGGAGGGCGGCGCCTACCTCAACAACGTCAAGGTGACGGACGAGGAAGCGGTGCCGGCCGAGACCGATCTGCTGCACGGTCGCTGGCTGGTCCTGCGCCGCGGCAAGCGCAACTTGGCCGCGGCCGAGCTGACCAAGTGATCGAACTGGCCGTGATGGCCGAAACGCAAGGCCGCTGACCTGCGGCTTTACCCATCAGGGGCGGGATCCAGCCGGATCCCGCCCCTGATGTTTGACGATGTCCTCCAGGTGGCCTAGTGTTGAACGAGTCGCTGAAGCGGCCACCCACTCAGCGCGTCACGCTCACAGCATGAATTTCGAGTGACACTCGGAATGCGCTAATGTGGAGGGCGTCGCGGAAAGTGACACCGACCAGTTCGGGAAATCGGATGAATGAAACTCCGGAAAACGGAGCGGAAAACATCTGGTAAGCTGGAAACACGAAAGAACGAAGCGCCCGGAGGGCCGGTGTGAAAGCCGCCCGATGGAAGCGTCCGTTCCTTGAGAACTCAACAGCGTGCCAAAAGTCAACGCCAGATATGTTGACATCCCCGGCCTCGGACTTGTTCTGGGGTTGGAGATTCCTTTTGAAATAACACAGCGAGGACGCAGTGCGCGGGGCCGCCCTATTCCGGTGGTTGCCGTGCCGCTCAACGCGAGTGTGAACCGGATTACCGGTCATCATTCACGGAGAGTTTGATCCTGGCTCAGGACGAACGCTGGCGGCGTGCTTAACACATGCAAGTCGAACGGTGAAGCCCTTCGGGGTGGATCAGTGGCGAACGGGTGAGTAACACGTGGGCAATCTGCCCTGCACTCTGGGACAAGCCCTGGAAACGGGGTCTAATACCGGATATGACCTGGGACCGCATGGTCCTGGGTGTAAAGCTCCGGCGGTGCAGGATGAGCCCGCGGCCTATCAGCTTGTTGGTGGGGTAATGGCCTACCAAGGCGACGACGGGTAGCCGGCCT
>NZ_JBHVTL010000019.1:191077-192367 GCF_042884635.1 Kitasatospora sp. NPDC058115 | reverse complement strand
GGCGAGGGTGTCCATGTAGACGGCCTCGACGGGATTGCCGGAGAAGTCCCGGTGTCCGAGGTCCCGGACGACTTCCCCGACGGTGGGGGCGTAAACGGGCATGCGGGGGTGACTGGGCATGGGGGCTCCTGGTTGCGCTGTGCATCGTGATCACTACGACCCGTATCCATGGTGGAGCTGAAGGCGCTACGATCGGAAGGTCTTCAACTCTCTAGTTCCCAGTGCTTTAAGTGGAGCGATCTTGAAGCGCATCACACTTGACCCCACGTCATCTCCGCTTGCGGCTTTCGCCGTTCAACTTCGCAGGTTGAGGGAGGCGCGCGGCATGACTCAGGTCGAACTCGGCACAGAGGTTCGATACTCCAGCGTCTACATCTCGAACGTGGAAACGGCTAAGCAGGCTCCGAGCTTAAAGTTCGTACAGCGGGCCGACGAGGCGCTGGAAGCCGGTGGCGCCCTGGAGCTGCTGTGGTGGAGTTGGAAGAACGGGGCATTGATCCCGGGATTCCCTGAGTACGCCAACAAGGAGCGCGAAGCCATCGGCATACGGCTCTTCGAGACGGGCATGGTGCCGGGCGTCTTGCAGCATCATGAGTACTCGGCAGCCTACGAATCCGCCATCGTGCGTCGGGGGGAGGCCACTCGCGCCCAAGCCGACGAGCGACTCCGTGTTCTCGCTGTACGGCAGAAGCTTCTGGATCGGACTCTGACGATCCATGCCGTGCTTGATGAAGGCGTCCTGCAACGGCCGATCGGAGGTACCGATGTCATGGCGCAGCAGTTGACCCACTTGGCGGACCTGTCCGCACGACCAAACGTCGTGCTTCAGATAGCGCCCTACCGCATGGGCGAGGACCGCCCCCTCTCCCATGCCGTCACTCTGCTCACCCTGCCCAACCGGACGATGGTCGGGTACACCGAGACGCTGCAACGAGGCTACTTGGAGCAGGACGCCGAAACTGTCTCAGGCTGGGCGAGAAAGTACGATCGGCTACAGGTGGACGCACTCTCCCGGGCAGACAGCCTGGCCATAATTCATCAGGTACGGAAGGAACTTGAACATCATGCTCGTTGATCTGTCGGGCGCCGGGTGGCGCAAGAGCACGCACAGCAACGGTGGCGGCGGTTGCATCGAGGTCGCTGACGGCTACACCGGCGTCATGCCCGTCCGCGACTCCAAGGACCCCCAAGGCCCCGCCCTCGTCTTCCCCGCCGACGCCTGGCAATCCTTCGTCACCGCCGTCCAGGCCGGCGAGTTCGGCACCATCTGAACCTCACCACCCAGGGGCC